>NZ_JBFAJA010000020.1:0-140628 GCF_040654975.1 Dactylosporangium sp. NPDC050588
CCTCAACAAAGACCGCACCAACCACAACTGACCAACCACGGGAGGGGTCAAAATTCCCGAACCCAAACGGGGTCAATTTTCAAAAATCGGCGACAGCAGCAGTGTGTGCCGGGTCGCGGTGCGGCGAAGGCTCGGTGAGGTGGTGTGGAGGGCGCCCGATTCACGCAGTGCCGGGTCGTGGGGCGGTGGGGTGGAAGGCGCGCCCGGATCAAGGGCGGCGGGTCGCGGAGCGGTGCGGGAGCCACTGGCCGCGGACGCGGCGGGCGGCGGGTTCGGCGAGGTGGTGTGGAGGGCGCCCGGTCCGCACGGTGGCGGGTAGTGGGGCGGCGGGTGGAAGGCGCCTGGTCGTGGGGCTCCGGGTCGCGGAGCGGTGTGCGAGGGGCGCCTGGTCCACGGAGCGGCGGGTCGTGGGGCGGCGGTGGAAGGCGCGCCTGGTCTTGGGGCGGCGGGTCGCGGCGCGGTGCGTGAAGGGCGTCCGGCCCGCGCGGTGGCGGTCGCGGAATGGTGTGGGAGCCAGCCCGCGGGCGCGGCGGGCGAAGGCTCGGCAAGGTGGTGTGGAGGCACCTGTTTGCGCGACGGTGGTTCGTGGAGCAGCGGCTCGCGGAGCGGTGCTGGGGGGTGTCGGGTCGCGGTGTGGTGGGCGGAGGGTTTGGCGAGGTGGTGTGGAGGCACCTGTCTGCGCGGCGGTGGGTCGTGGAGCAGCGGGTTGCGCGGCGGTGTGGGGTGTCGGGTCACGGTGTGGCGGGTCGCGGCGCGGTCGTGGAGTGCGCCTGCTCCACGGGGCGGCGGGTCGCGGGGCGGTGCGCGAGGTGCTGGCCGCGGGTCCGGCGGGCTCGGCAAGGTGGTGTGGAAGGCGCCCGATTTACGCAGTGCCGGGTCGTGGGGCGGCGGAGTGGAAGGCGCCTGGTCGTGGGGCTCCGGGTCGCGGAGCGGTGTGCGAGGGGCGCCTGGTCCACGGAGCGGCGGGTCGTGGGGCGGCGGTGGAAGGCGCGCCTGGTCTTGGGGCGGTGGGTCGCGGCGCGGTGCGTGAAGGGCGTCCGGCCCGCGCGGTGGCGGTCGCGGAATGGTGTGGGAGCCGGCCCGCAGGCGCGGCGGTCAAGGTGGTGTGGAGGCACCTGTTTGCGCAGCTGTGGGTCGTGGATCAGCGGTTCGCGGAGTGGTGTGGGGCGGGTCGCGGTGTGGCGGGCGGAGGGCTTGGCGAGGTGGTGTGGAGGCACCTGTTTGCGCGGCGGTGGGTTGTGGAGCAGCGGGTCGTGGTGCGGTGCGGGGCGATGGGCCACGGTGTGGAGGGTGCCCGGTCCACGCAGTCGGGTTGCGGGTCAGCGGTGTGGGGCGTCGGGTCGCGGTGTGGCTGGCGAAGGGCTTGGCGAGATGGTCTGGAGGCACCTGTCTGCGCGGCGGTGGGTCGTGGAGCAGCGGGTCGTGGTGCGGGGCGCCGGGTCGCGGTGCGGCGGGCGAGATGGTCTGGAGGCACCTGTTTGCGCGGCGGTGGGTCGTGGAGCAGCGGGTCGCGCGGCGGTGTGGGGGTGTCGGGTCGCGGTGTGGCGGGCGAAGGGTTCGGTGAGGGGGTGTGGAAGGCGCCTGTCCGCGCAGTGGCGGGTCGCGCGGCGGTTTGGGGCGTTGGGGGCACGGTGCGGCGGGCGCCCGGTTCACGCAGGGACGGGTCGCGGAGCAGCCGGTGGGGGCGGCGGGTTACAGAGTGGCCGGGGAAGGGCTCGGCGAGGTGGTGTCGGATGCCGAGGGGGATGGGGACGTGGAGGTCGACGGTGAGGTCGACGCCGACGGGGACTCCGAGGGCGACGGGGAGGCGGAGGGCGACGCCGACGGGGAGGCGGACGCGGACGGGCTGGCCGGGGGAGACGTCGAGGGCTTGGCCGATGTCGGCCGGGTCGTCGGTGGGCGGGTCGTCGGCTGGGTCTGCGGAGGTGTCGTCGCCGGGGGCGGTGGGGCGGGGGCCTGGGTGGTGGCGGTGGGGACGGGGCTCGCGCCGGCGGTGGCGGTCTGCAGCTGGCCGGTCGAGGGAGGCGTGCCCTCCGCCTGGGGCTGCCCGATGGCGGCGACCGCGGCGAACGACACGACCGCGGCGACCGCCGAGCCGACGAGGGCCCGGATCGCCCAGCGCCGGCCGCCGCGGGTGGCGGGCGCGGTGGCGGGTGGCGGCGGTGTGGTGCGGGCCGAGCGCAGGTCGACGAGGGTCACGTCGTTGAGGTGGGCGGTGGAGCGGGACTGCCCGCCGAACGGCAGCCGCGACAGCACGATCCGGGTGTGCGCCGCCGAGCGGGCGCCGAGGTGCGTGGCGGGCCGCACCCAGGGCCGGTGCGCGGCCGGGGGCGTGGCGGACCGGACGGTGGAGGCGTCGCGGCGCAGGCGGACCGGGGGGAACGCGCGGGGCAGCGCCGACAGGCCCCGGACCGAGAACGGCAGGACGGAGAAGGGCAGACCAGCCGACCGGCGGGCCGGAGACAGCGGCGGACCGGCGGCGGTGGAGGCGGTGGAGGCGGCGGACGTGGTGGAGGCGGCGGACATGGTGTACCAGGCGGGCAGGTCGACCCTGGTGCGGGCGATCCGGGCGAAGCCGAGCGCGGCCTCGTCGCTGCTGGGGCGCAGCGCGGGGTCAGGGGCCGTGCACCGCTCGATGAGCGTCGCCAGCGCGGCGGTGTCAGAGCCGGAGCCGGACGCCGGGGAGCCGGGCGCGGTGGGGTCGAGGGCGGACGCGAGGAGGGCGCCCAGCGCGTGCACGTCGATGCTCACGTCGTGCGGGTCGTCGCCGCGGCGGTCGGTGAAGCCGAAGACCTTCGCGCCGACGTCGGTGAGGGCGATCTTCGCGGCGGTGAGCGCTCCGTGCGTGACCCACTGGCCGTGGGCGTGGGCGAGGGCGGCGCCGACCTCCGCGCCGGTCTGGGCCGCCTCGAGCGTGGTGAGCGGGCCTTGGCGGAGCCGGTCGGCGATCGTGACGCCGTCGATGAACTCCATGACCACATACGGCACGTCGCCCCGCGACGGCAGGTCGACGGTCCCGACGTCGTAGACGGCGGCGACGTTGGCGTGGGTGAGGCGCGCGGCGGCGCGGCCCTCGGCGAGGAACACCGCGGCGAGCTCGGCGCGGTCGGCGCGCAGCAGGCGGACCGCGACCTGACGGCGCAGGAGCTCGTCGTGCCCCTCCCAGACCTCGCTGGTGGAGCCCGCACCGATCAGCCGCTCGAGCCGATACCGGCGTTGCAGCATCATCGCGACCGGGGGTTCCTCACTGCTCGCCGGATGGTCAGCTCCAATTATGCCGACCTCACCACGTCAAACGCCCTGATGAGACCGGAACGTTGTCAGATCTGACCCTTCCGGCGCCGGCGTGAGGCGCCGGACGACGCGCCGGGTGAGGCGCCGACCGAAGCAGCGGGTGACGAGCCGGCGGGAGCAGTGAAAGACGAGCCGGCGGAAGCAGTGGATGAGGCGCCGGCCGAAGCGGTGGGCGACGCGGCGAACTGGTCGACCACCGTGCACGCGTCGGCGAGCGGGTCGTGCTCGTCCACCCGGGTCGCGGCCCTGCGCAGCAGCGCCCGGAAGAGCTCCCGCTCCGCCTCGTCGAGCGCGCTGAGCACCCGCGACTCGACGTGCGCGAGCTTGCCCTGCAGCTCACACATCGTGGCCCGGCCCGCGTCGGTGGCCACGATCCGCCGGGCGCGCCGGTCGGCGGGGTCGGGCCGCCGCTCGATGAGGCCTGCCTGCTCCAAGTCGTCCAGCAGGTAGGTCATCACGGTCCGGTCGATGCCGAGCTTGTTGGCGAGGGCGAGCTGCGTGCCCTCGGCGCCGGAGGCGGCGGCCGCGAGGACCTGGTAGCCGCGGGGGCCTCCCGGGACGCCGGCGATCACGTGCCCGGCACCCTTCGCGTAGGCGCGCAGCATGACGCCCAGCGCCCAGCCGAGGTCCGACTGGAGCTCGTCGCGAACCTCCGGCGCCTGCGTCATGCAGCAATGATAAGCAGCTCACTCACTCTTGCGGGAAGATGTTCTGCTGTGCAGACTATCTGTACAGAAGCGCAAGCATTGATGGGGAGCCCGAACATGCATCTGTTCCGTCTCGACGCCAGCATCCGCACCACCGGATCGGTCAGCCGCGCCCTCGCGGACACCGCCGAGCGGGCCTGGCTGGCCGAGCATCCCGGCGCCACCGTGACCCGGCGCGACCTCGGCGCCCACCCGCTGCCGTCCGACGCGTGGAGCTCCCTGGCCCGCGCCGCCGTCGACCCGTCCGCTCCGGCCCCCGCCGACGAGGCCCGCGACCTGGTGGACCGGCTCGCCACGGAGCTGCTCGACGCCGACGCGTTCGTCTTCGCGGTCCCGCTGTACAACTGGAACCTCCCGGCACAGGTCAAGGCATGGATCGACCTGCTCGTGCTGCACCCGCGCCTCGGCGTGCACGGTGACCAGCCGCTGCTGGGCAAGCCCGCGGTCCTCGCGCTGAGCCGCGGCGGCGGTTACGGGCCGGGCGCCCCCAAGGAGGGCTGGGACCACGTCACGCCCTACCTGCGCCGCCTGCTCGGCGAGGTCTTCGGCCTCGACCTGCACATCGCCGAGGCCGAGCTGACCCTCGCCGACGTGACCCCCGCGATGGCGCCGCTGCGTGGCCTGGCCGCCGAGTCGCTGAAGAAGGGGCACGAGCAGGCGGCGGCGCACGGTGTACGGGTGGCCGAGCTGATCAGAGCCTGACGGCGGCTACATCGGGGGCAGGTTGCCCGTGACCTCGATGGCGGTGGCGATCAGCGACTGCAGCCGGGCGGTGAGGGCGAGCAGCAGCTGGTGGGCGGCCGGGCCGGAGTGCGCGGCCGCCTCCCGGAGCGTGTCGAGGTCGACCTGCAGCTGCGACAGCTGGCCGGGCAGGTCGCCCTTGCCCGGCACGAGAGCGCCCGCCATGTCGGCGAGGCTGACCCCGTTGGCCTCCAGGGCCCTGATCGCGGCGATCCGGTCGACGCAGTCCGGGTCGTAGAGCCGGAAGTTGCCCGCGGTCCGGTCGGCCGGCGCGATCAGCCCGAGCCCGGTGTAGAAGTCCACCGTGCGGGTGGACACGCCGGCTTGGTGTGCGAGCTCCCCGATCCGCAGCAGTCTGGACATCAGCCAACCCTACAGTGTCGCGTGTTAGTCTCCGCGAATGGTCTTCAAGAGCCTGAAGCGCGCGCTCGGTGTCGGTGGCCCGACGGTCGACACCGTCCTGGACAGTCCGGACGTGCAGCCCGGTGGGTACGTGCAAGGTCAGGTCCGGTTCGCCGGTGGAGACCACGAGGTCGAGGTCGAGCGGATCGTCGTCGCGCTGCAGACGCGCGTCGAGGTCGAGGGCGCCGACAGCGAGTACGACGCGACGGTCGAGTTCCAGCGCCAGCAGCTCACCGGTGGGTTCCGGCTCGGCCCGGGGCAGCAGCACGCGGTGCCGTTCCAGCTGCCGATCCCCTGG
Source organism: Dactylosporangium sp. NPDC050588 (assembly GCF_040654975.1). Taxonomy (NCBI): domain Bacteria; kingdom Bacillati; phylum Actinomycetota; class Actinomycetes; order Micromonosporales; family Micromonosporaceae; genus Dactylosporangium; species Dactylosporangium sp. NPDC050588. Next base: position 5,443 of record NZ_JBFAJA010000020.1, read on the forward strand.
GAGACGCCGATCACGCACATGTACGGGCAGCGCCTGCACGGCATGACCATGGGCGTGCGCACCGAGCTCGAGGTCGCCAGGGCCATCGACAAGGGTGACCTCGACGCGATCAACGTGCACCCGCTGCCGGTGCAGGGCGCCATCCTGGACGCGTTCGGGCAGCTCGGTTTCCGGTTCAAGGCCGCGGACCTGGAGCGCGGGCACATCCACGGGGTGCACCAGACGCTGCCGTTCTACCAGGAGATCGAGTTCTACGCCGCGCAGCAGTACGCGAGCCGCATCAACGAGGTCGAGGTCACGTTCGTGACCGACCCGCACGGCACGCAGGTCATCATCGAGTTCGACAAGCGCGGCGGGATCTTCACGGAGGGCACCGACTCGATCAGCCGGTTCCAGGTCGGGCACGCGCAGGCCGGGGCGGTCAACTGGCCCGCCGAGGTCAACAACTGGATCCAGCAGGCGACGCAGCGGCGGGGTTGGCATTTCTGAAAGCAAGCCACCGACCGGTACCGTTAGCGGCACGTCAAACTGACCGTCGGACACGGGAGGCCCGGGGATGCGTGAGCTCGTCGTCGTTGGTGTGCGGGCGCAGACCTGGCAGAGCCGTCCGATGGTGCTGCTCAAGGACGAGCAGACCGGCCGCCACCTGCAGTTCGCGGTCGAGGGCGGCCCGCGGGACATGGTCGAGCCGGTCAGCGCCGAGCTGTTCCAGCGGGCGCTGACCGCGTTGCGCGCCCCGCTGCGGGCGATCGAGGTCGTCGCGGCCACGGGCCCGTTCCAGCTGGTGCTCGGCGACGGCATCCGCGTGCCGGCCGCGCCCCTGGAGGCGATCGGCCTGGCCCGCCACTGGCGGGTGCCGATCGTGGCCAGCGAGGAGCTGCTCGCCCAGGCGTCCGTCGACGCCCCCGAGGGCGCCACGCAGCCGCTCGACCTGACCGCCCACATGGAGAAGCTGCCCTCGGGCCGCGCGACCCTGCTGATCCGCAAGGGCGCCGAGGCGGGCGCCGAGTTCGCCCTCGACGGCGAGATCGTCCGCTGCGGCCGCGACGCCGCCAACCAGATCGTCCTGGACGACAACACGGTCTCCCGCAAGCACGTCGAGTTTCACCGCAACCCGAGCGGCTTCGGCTATTCGACGCTCGACCTGGGCAGCCTCAACGGCACGTATGTCAACGGCGAGCGCGTCAAGAGCGCCACGCTGAAGGACGGCGACGAGGTCCAGGTCGGCAAGTTCACGCTGTCCTACCAGCTGCGCTGACCCAGACTCGGCCCGCGACCCCGCCGCGACCCGCCCGCCTCACCAGGCGGACGGGTTGTAGTCCTTCAGGAAGCAGCCGTAGAGGTCCTCGCCCTGCTCGCCGCGCACGATCGGGTCGTACACGCGCGCGGCGCCGTCGGTGAGGTCGAGCGGGGCGTGGAAGCCCTCCTCGTGCAGGCGCATCTTCGTCGGGTGCGGGCGCTCGTCGGTGATCCAGCCGGTGTCCACCGCGGTCATCAGGATGCCCTCGGTCAGCATCTCCTCCGCGCTGGTGCGGGTCAGCATGTTGAGCGCGGCCTTCGCCATGTTGGTGTGCGGGTGGCCGGGGCCCTTGTAACGACGGCTGAACTGGCCCTCCATGGCGGACACGTTCACCACGTACTTGCGGCGGGCCGGCGCCGCGGCCATGATTGGGCGCAGCCGGCTGACGAGGATGAACGGCGCCGTCACGTTGCACAGCTGCACCTCGAGCAGCTCGAGGGGGTCGACCTCGTGCACCCGCTGGGTCCAGCTGTTGATCGAGGCGAGGTCCGGCACGAGCCCGCCGGCGTCGATCGCGGTCAGTGCGGCGACCTTCTCCGCGGTGGTGTTGCGGCTCGTCAGGGCCAGGGCCGTGAGCGCGTCCGGCGGGATGAGCGGCGACGCGCCGGCCTCCAGGGTCAGCTCCGCGTGCGGGTCGGCCTTGTGGAACGTCAGCAGCTCCGGCATCGGGCCGTCCAGCTCGACCGGCGTGGACTCCGCCGCGACGAGATGGGAGTAGGACCCGGGCGCCCGCTTCACGGTCTGCGCGGCGTTGTTGATGAGGATGTCCAGCGGGCCCTGCGCGGCGACGTCGTCGGCGAGCGCGACGACCTGGGCCGGGTCGCGCAGGTCGATGCCGATGATCCGCAGCCGGTGCAGCCAGTCGGCGCTGTCGGGCATCGCCGCGAAGCGGCGCACCGCGTCGTTCGGGAACCGGGTCGTGATCGTCGTGTGGGCGCCGTCGCGCAGCAGGCGCAGCGCGATGTACATGCCGATCTTCGCCCGGCCGCCGGTCAGCAGCGCCCGCCGGCCGGTGAGGTCGGTGCGGGCGTCGCGGCGCTGCCGGTTGAGGCGCGCGCAGTCCGGGCAGAGCTGGTGGTAGAACGCGTCGACGTCGACATACCGGTTCTTGCAGGTGTAGCAGGACCTCGGCCGCAGCAGCCGGCCCGCGGTCGCGCCGATGGTCGGTGAGACCAGGGCGATGCCCTGCGTCTCGTCGTCGATGCGGCCGGGCGCACCGGTCGCGGTGGCGGACGTCACGATGCGGTCGTTCTCGGTGATGGCCGCGCGGCGGTCGCTGCGCCGCTGGCGTTTGACGCTCTTGTACAGGTGTGACGTCGCCCTGCGCACCCGCACCACGTCTGGGTGGTCCGGTGGGAGCTCGTCGAGCTCCTCGAAGACGGCGAGGCAGATCGCGAGCCGGTCGGGGTCGATCCCGGGCCCGAACGGCACGCCCTCGCTGTCGACCGGGACGCCCACGGGGGCGTCGGCGGTGCGGCGGGGCATGGCGTCCTCCGGAGCGTCGGCGGGGGAGTGGCCGGCCCTCGGAGCAGGGGCGGAGACGAGAGTGGGGTCGTGCGGGGTCACCCCGGAACTGTACGCGAAACGTCGAACGGGTCCGGGTGGCGCCATTGCCGCCCCGGACCCGCCGCTGCCGCGACGTCCCCCGTCCCCCGTTGATGTCAACCGGTGGCCGTCGCGCTGCTTTCGACACTAGTCAATAAACCCGATTTTCCGGTTATTTCGGACAAATCAGGGGGTCTCCGCCCGAACGTGTTCGGCGGGTGCCGGGTCGCCGCCCGCGCGGAGGTTTCTGGCCAGGGGCACCAGCAGCGGCGCGGCGAGCGCGATGACCAGCGGCGACAGGAGGAACCCGATCCGCGGTCCGGTCGTCGCGTCCAGGATCGCGCCGTCCACGGCGGCGCCCGCCGCGGCGCCGACCGAGAACGCCGTCGCCACCCACGCGAACGCCTCCGCCGCCGTGCCCGCCGGCGCGATCCGGTCGACGGTGACGAACGTCGCGGCCAGGAACGGCGGCAGGAACAGCCCCGAGAGGACCGCGAGGAGCAGCAGCAGGACCGGCTGGGACGGGGCGAACAGCAGCGGCGCGTACCCGAGGCCGAGACACAGGGCGAGCAGCGGCAGCCGCCGCCCGTCGACCTTCATCCGGGTGTTGACGAGCCCGCCGATGAGCGCACCCGTCGCCTGCGCCGCCAGGATCCAGCTCGACCAGCCACGGCCGCCGACCGACTCCGCGTAGTCGATCACCGCGACGGGGAGGCTGCCGACACCCGTACCGACGAGGACCACCGCGACGAGCAGCAGCCTCAGCCGGCCCGAGCGCAGCGCCCCGGCCCAGTGCCGCTCCGCGTGCTCACCGCGCCACCCGCGCACCACGGGCGTCGTGACGAACCACACGGTCCCGGCCAGCTGCAGCCCCGCGGTCACATACAGGCCCGTGACGGGACCGCCGGCCGCGACGGACGCGCCGGCGACCAGCGGACCGAAGATGAAGATGAGCTCCTGCACCGCGATGTCCAGGGTGTACGCGGTGGGCACCTGCTCCTCCGGCAGCAGCGACCGCCACAGCACCCGCAGGCCCGCCTCGAACGGCGGCGCGCCCAGCCCCGCCAGGAGCGCCGCGAGCAGCGCCGCCCACAGCGGCACGCCCGACGCGAGGAACACGAACCCGGCGGTCGACACGGCCGCGCCGGCCAGCATCACCGGCGGCTGCCTGAACCGGTCGGCGACGCGGGCGAGGACCGGCCCGCCGACCGCGACCCCCGCCGTGTAGACGCCGACGAGCGCGCCGGCCGCGCCGATCGACAGCGTCTCGCGGGCGAACAGCAGCAGCGCGACGGGTGCGGCACCGAGCGGGAGCCGGCCCAGCAAGCTCGCGGCGAGGACCCTGGCGACCTGAGCGGTCCGCAGCACGACAGTGAGCATGCCAGCGATCATGCGCGCCCGGCGTGACCCGAGTCGAGCTGGGTATCGCGGTGTGACGCTCACGACGGAGGCTTGCATGGCACCCCACATCGTGGTGGTCGGCGGCGGGTTCGCGGGGTTCCACGCGGCCCGGCGGCTGGCCCGGCTGACCCGCGGGCGGGCGCGGATCACGCTGCTCAACCCGACGGACTACTTCCTGTACCTGCCGCTGCTGCCGGAGGTGGCGGCCGGTGTCCTGGAGCCCCGCCGGGTGGCGGTGTCGCTGCCCGCCGCCCTGCCGGGGGTGCGGTTCGTGCTCGGCAGCGCCACGCACGTCGACCCGCACCGGCGCACGGTCCGCTTCGAGGACGGCGCCGCGCGGACCCGGCAGCTCACGTACGACCGGCTGGTCATCACGGTCGGGAGCGTCAACAAGCTCCTGCCGATCCCCGGTGTCGCCGAGCACGCGCACGGCTTCCGCGGCATCCCGGAGGCGCTGTACCTGCGCGACCACCTGATCCGGCAGGTCGAGCTCGCCGCGTCCGCCGACGACCCGGCGGAGTGCGCGGCCAGGCTGACGTTCGTCGTGGTCGGCGCCGGCTACACCGGCACCGAGGTCGCCGCGCACTGCCGGCTCGCCGTCGCCGACATCGTCAGCCATCAGCCGTCCCTGGCCGGGGTGCCGGTGCGCTGGCTGCTGCTGGACACCGCGCCGCGCGTGCTGCCGGAGCTGTCGCCGCGCCTCTCCCGCACCGCGGACCGGGTGCTGCGCGCCCGCGGCGTCGAGGTGCTGACCGGCGCGTCCGTCGCCGCCGCCGAGTCGGACCGGGTCCGGCTCACCGACGGGCGGGTCGTGCCGACCCGCACCCTCATCTGGTGCGTGGGGGTGCGGCCCGACCCGCTCGTCGAGGACCTCGGGCTGCGCACCGAGCAGGGGCGGCTCGTCGTCGACGAGTACCTGACGGTGCCCGGGTTCCCGGACGTGTTCGCCTGCGGGGACGCCGCCGCCGTGCCCGACCTGACCCGCCCCGGACGGCTGACCCCGATGACCGCGCAGCACGCCGTCCGCCAGGGCGCGCTCGCCGCGCGCAACGTGGTCGCGTCCTTCGGGATCGGGAAGCGGCGCCGGTACAAGCACCACGACCTCGGCTTCCTGGTCGACCTCGGCGGCCCGGACGCCGCGGCGAACCCGCTGCGGGTCCCGCTGTCCGGCCTGCCCGCCAAAGCCGTCACCCGCGCCTACCATCTGCTGTCGCTGCCGGCGAACCGCGCGCGGGTCGCCGCCGACTGGCTCGTCGCCTCGCACCCGCCCGCCGTCGGCCTCGGCCTCGCCTCCCCCGTCTCGCTTAACGACGCCATAAATACGCGTTAGGCGGGATTTGCAAATCGCAGAAGGGCTCGTTAAGCGCACCTCCGATACGTTTTTCCGCACCTGCTCGACAAAGGTGTGGAAGGAAAATTGGCGATGCGTAGATCCGTGCTGTATCCGCTGGTCGCACTGGGTGCGACGGCCGGCACTCTGTGGTTCGGCTCGCCCGCTTCGGCGCACGGATACGTATCCTCACCGCCGAGCCGGCAGGCGCTGTGCGCGCAGAAGAAGGTCGCCGACTGCGGTCCCATCCAGTACGAGCCGCAGAGCGTCGAAGGCCCGAAGGGGCAGAAGAACTGCAACGCCGGCAAGCCCGAGTTCGCGGTGCTCAACGACAACAGCCGCAACTGGCCCGCCACGCAGGTCGGCACCTCGGTCACCTTCAACTGGGTCCTGACCGCCCGGCACTCCACCAGCACGTGGGACTACTTCATCGGCAACACCCGCATCGCGCAGTTCAACGACGGCGGCAAGCAGCCGAACGCGACCGTGTCGCACCAGGTGAGCCTCGCGGGGTATTCGGGCCGGCAGACGGTCCTGGCGGTGTGGAACATCGCCGACACGGTGAACGCGTTCTACAACTGCGTCGACCTGCAGATCGGCTCCGGCGGCGGTTCCACCCCCACGGCGAGTCCCAAGCCCACTTCCACCGCTTCGCCCAAGCCCACGGCCACTGGTACCACTACCGCTTCGCCGAAGCCGACCGCTTCGAAGCCGCCCACCACCACGCCCGCCCCCGGCGGGGCCGCCTGGGCCGCCGGCGTCACCTACCACGTCGGTGACGTCGTCACGTACGACGGCCGCAAGTACCAGTGTCGCCAGGCCCACACCGCGATCTACAGCTGGGAGCCGATCTACACGCTCGCGCTCTGGCTGCCGGTGTGACCGCCGTGACGCGTTTCCGCACCGCCGTCGCGCTGCTGGTCGGCGCCGCGCTCCTGCTCACCGGCTGCAAGGACGTCGACCAGCCCGCGGGCGGTCCGCAGCGGGGTGCCGCGGCCGCGCCGCAGGGCGTCGCCGCCGTCGCCGAAGGCCCGCACAACGCCTACGACGTGCTGTTCCTGCAGATGATGATCGGCCACCAGCGGCAGGGCCTGGAGATGCTGAAGCTCGGCAAGGCCAAGGGCGTCCGCGAGGACGTCGTCAACCTCGCCGGCGCCATCGACGTCGTCGAGGCCGAGGAGGTCGACCGCATGAAGGGCTGGCTCACCGGCTGGAACGAGCAGGCCACCGGCAGTGACGACCACAGCAGCCACGCCGCGCACGGCGGCCAGCCCGCCACCGGCGAGGCGGAGATCAAGGCCCTGCGGGACGCGTCCGGCGCCGACTTCGAGACCAAGTTCCTCAACCTGCTGATCGCCCACCAGCACAACGCGGTCGAGATGGCGCAGCAGCTGAAGGCGAACGGCCAGAACAGCACCGTCAAGCAGTTCGCGGAGCGCATCGAGCTGTCCCGCACGCAGCAGATCAGCCAGATGCTGGCGCTCGTCAGCGGCTGACATGTTCCAAGAGGCCGGACGGGGGGAATCACTTCCTCGTCCGGCCTTCCTGTCTGCGTGAGGTGAGCGAGATGTCTTCCGAGGCCATGAGCCGCTGCCCCGTCTGCGGCGCGCGCGTCCACGTCAACGCCGGCTCCCCGACCCCGGCCCACCAGCCCGACGGCGTCACCGGCGCCGCGAGCCAGTGCGACGGGACCGGCCAGCCCTCCCGTTGATCTGCCCGGGTGACCCGCCCTCCGCAGGCTTTTCACCCGTTTTGTGGCGCTGTCGTCGTCGGTACCGGCGGCACGATCATCGACATGTTGCACCTCGACCCTGACAGCGTCCTTGTCACCACCGCCGCGGAACTCCAGACGCGCCACCTCGAACGCGACCCGGACGACCCGGCCCGCTGCGGCGCCTGCGGCGCCCTCCTGCCCTGTCCCGTCGAGGCCGCCGCGGCGCTCGTCTGCCGCGCCGGCGGCCTCTGGCTCGAGGGCGACACCCTCGTCGACGCCCTGGAACCTCCCACCCAGCTCCTCGCCATCCTTCCCGCGCCCGTCTGAACGCTCGAAGCGCCACGGCCGGGCGGCGTGACGCGGGTGGTTGTCGAGGGGGCGTAGGGTGGCTGACGATGTTCGCGCTGCGCACCAGGCTCGCCGGTGTCGTCGCGCTGGTGGCGCTCGGCGCCGCCGGTTGCGGCGGCGACCCCGCCTCCTCGACCGCCCCGCCGACCCCGGCCGCGTCGGAGTCACCCGGCCGCCAGGTGGGATCCGGTCCGTCGTCCTCGCAGGCAGCAGCGCCGAGCGCCGGCTCCACCGCGGGCGCCGCGGCCGGGCAGCCGGTCAAGCACGCGTTCCCGGTGCAGGGCAAGGCCTCCTACGCGCGGACCCACCACGACTACCCGGCCAGCGACATCATGGCCGCCTGCGGCCTCACCGCCGTCTCCCCGGTCGACGGCACAATCCTGGAGGTCACCCGCACCGACACCTACCAGGCGAAGGTCAACGACGGCGCCACCCGCGGCGGCCTCTCCGTCAACATCCTCGGCGGCGACGGCATCCGCTACTACATGTCCCACTTCTCCACGATCGACCAGGGCATCGAGGCCGGCACCCCGGTCAAGGCCGGCCAGCCGGTGGCCAAGGTCGGCCGCACCGGCGACGCCAGCGCCTGCCACATCCACTTCGGCATCTCCCCGGCCTGCCAGAAGACCACCGACTGGTGGACCCGCCGCGGCGCGATCTGGCCCTGGTCCTACCTCGACGCCTGGAAAGCCGGCACCGAGAAGTCCCCGGTAGCCGACGTCGAGAAGTGGCAGCAACAGCACGGCTGCCCAACCAAACCCCTGGTCAACCCGTAGCCCCGACCCGCCACCCTCCCCACCCGCGCCCCCTGACCGCACCAATCGCCTGCCTGCGTCACTGCCCAGTGGGAGACGCGGGGGCGGCGGAGATCATCCGACCGGCCAGACAGCCCAGGGGCGCGCGATGCGGGGGCGCGCGGCGAGCAGCCAGGCGGCACGGCGGCGGGCCGGGCGTGCGGCGCGGGCGGCACGGCGACGGGCCGGGCGTGCGGCGCGGGCGGGCGGCACGGCGGCGGGCCGGGCGTGCGGCGCGGGCGGGCGGCACGGCGGCGGGCCGGGCGCGCGGCGCGGGCGAGCGTGTGGCGTGGGTGGGCGTGCGGCGTGGGTGCTGGCGTGGGAGGCTGCGCCAGCAAGGCTGCGCCAGCAAGGCTGCGCCGTCGAACGCTCGGTGTGGGTGTACGGGCGTGCAGCGCGGCCTGAGCGACCAGGCGGTGCGGGGGCGCGCGGCGTGGGGCCAGGCGGCACGGCGGCGGGCCGGGCGGGCGAGCGTGCGACGCGGACGGGCGGCACGGGCGCCGGGCCGGACACGGGCGGCGCGGGCGGGCGTGCAGCGCGGTCCGAGCGGCCAGGCGACACGCACGGACGGCACGGCGACGGTGCCTGGCGGGCGGTGTGGACGGGCGGCACGGCGACGGTGCCCTGGCGGGCGGCGTGGTAGGGCGGCACGGCGACGGTGCCTGGCGGGCGGTGTAGACGGTGTGGTTCGTCTGGCGTGGGCGAGCGCGTGGCGTGAATGCGCTGGCGGGCGGCAGCGGGAGGCGATGCGGGCAGGCGGCGCCGGCGAGTGCAGAGTGGTTGCGTGGGTGGCCGGCGCGGCGACGAGGCCGGGCAGCCAGTGCGGGCGATGCGGGTCAGATGGCGCGGTCGGGCGTGTGGCGTAGGCACGCAGGCAGGACATGCGGGCGGCGCTGCGGGCGGACGCGGCGCGGTGCCTGGCTGTGGGAGCGGCCCTGGGCGATTTCTGCAGTTCGCCGGTGGGGCAGGTCCAGGTCGCGGCAGGTGGCTGCGGGCGGACGCGGCTCGGCGCCTGGCTGTGGGAGCGGCCCTGGGGGCGATTTCTGCAGGTCGCCGCCGGGGCAGGTTCAGGTGGCTGCGGGCGGACGCGGCGTGGCGCCTGGCTGTGGGAGCGGCCCTGGGGCGACTTCCGCAGGTCGCCGCTGGGGCAGGTTCAGGTCGCGGCAGGTGGTGGTCCGGACGAACTTGCCGGGAAGCAGGCGTCGACATTCGCGGCGCCCAGGACACCGGCCGCGCCCGAGGTGGCGGCGGGGCGGGCGGGCTGACGGCGTGGGTGCGCAGGCGGCGCGGGTGGCCGGCGTGAGATCTGCCCGGACGGTGCTCTGGCGTGTCCCGGCCCGGTGAGGATCAGGTTGTGCAGGTGGACGGCCGGGGAGCCGGTTGCGGGAGTGACCTTGAGGGTGCCTTCGGGATGAGTTCGCCCTGGGGCAGGTGGAGGTCGCAGAGGCTGCCGAGCGGAGGTCTCCGGAGGCAGGTGTGGACGTGGTCGGCGCCCGGGATGTCGATGACGCAGGCCGATTGCCGGCGGGCGGCATGGGCGAGCGAGCGGGCGGCATGGGCGAGCGGCTGTAGAGAGTCAGCTGCGGGAGTAGGCGAGCGGGACGTTGTATGAGTCTGCCGCGGGAGTAGCCCTTGCAGGTGTCTTCGGGATGAGCCCGACCGGGGCGGGTCCAGGTCGCGGAGGCTGCCAGAGGAAGAGTCGCCGGGCGGAGGTTTCCGGATGCAGGTGTGGACATGGGTGGCATCCAGGATGCCGGCCGACCAGGCCGGCGGAGCGTCGGTAGGCGGCGCGGGCAAGCAAGCGAGGCGACGCGCGAGCGGTGCAGGCAGGGCGGTGCAGGCAGGGCGGCGCAGGCAGGGCGGCGCAGGCAGGGCGGCGCAGGCGAGATCGCACAGGCGGAACTGCGTGGACGTGCGGCCGCGGGAAAGGCCCGGCACTGAGCTGGGCGGGCAGCGCGGGAGTCCGCCGCAGCGCGGTCGTGAGTGGGTCCTCGGCATGGCACGACCCGGGAGCAGGCGTGGACGTCGCGGCGCCCTGGACAGAGGCCGGGCAGGCCGCGCTCAGGACCACACCCCGGGCGGAGTCGCGGTGGACCGCTCCGGACACCGCAGAGGGTGGATGGGCCTCGCCGTGGCGGAATGTCAGTCGTAGCAGAGGCAGAACGGGTGGCCCGACGGGTCGCTGTACACGCGGAAGCCGGCCTCCTTCGTCGAGAGCAGAGTGGCGCCCATGTGCAGGACCTTGGACTCCGCGGCGTCGATGTCATCGACCTGGATGTCGAGGTGGATCTGCTGAGGGAAGTTGGGGTCGGGCCACAGCGGCGGGCGGAACTCGGGGGCGTGCTGGAAGCTGAGCTTCGTCGTGCCGTCGCCGATGTCGACCCAGTCGCTGTCGACGCGGGTGATGGGCAGGTCGAGCAGCTCGGAATAGAACCGGGCGAGCGCATGCGGATCAGGGGAGTCGAGCACCACCGAGGTAAGTTTCGCCGTCATGCCTCCATCGTGCCCGACGGGTATGACAAAAAACCCTGGGCCTGGATCGCCGTGATGGCGACGGTGTTGACGATGTCCTTGACCGTGGCGCCGCGGGACAGGTCGTTGACGGGTTTGCGCAGGCCCTGCATGACGGGGCCGACGGCGACGGCGCCGGCGGAGCGCTGGACGGCCTTGTAGGTGTTGTTGCCGGTGTTGAGGTCAGGGAACACGAACACGGTCGCCTGGCCGGCGACGGCGCTGCCCGGGAGCTTGGTGGCGGCGACGGAGGGGTCGATCGCGGCGTCGTACTGGATGGGCCCCTCGACCGGAAGGCCGGGGCGGCGGGAGCGGACGAGCGAGGTCGCCGAGGCCACCTTCGTCACGTCGGCGCCGGCGCCGGACGTCCCGGTCGAGTACGACAGCATCGCCACCCGCGGGTCGATGCCGAACTGCGCGGCGGTCGACGCCGACGACAGGGCGATGTCGGCCAGCTGCTCCGCGTCGGGGTCCGGGTTGACGGCGCAGTCGCCGTACACCAGCACACGGTCCGGCAGGAGCATGAAGAAGACGCTGGAGGCGACGCTCAGGCCCGGCACCGTCTTGATGATCTCGAACGCGGGCCGGATCGTGGCGGCGGTGGTGTGCGTCGCGCCCGAGACCATGCCGTCGGCGAGGCCGAGGTGGACCATCATCGTGCCGAAGTAGCTGACGTCGCGGACCACGTCCCGGGCCAGATCCAGCGTTACACCCTTATGTGCCCGTAAATCCGCGTAAACCGGGGCAAAGCGCTCCAGGAGCGGGGAGGTCGCGGGGTCGATCACGGCCGCGTCCGAGATGTCCAGACCGAGGTCCCGCGCCTTCCCGGCGATCACCGAAGGGTCACCCAGCAGCGTCAGCGACGCCACGCCGCGGCGCAGCAGGATGTCCGCCGCCCGCAGGATCCGCTCCTCCGTCCCCTCCGGCAGGACCAGGTGCCGTTTCGCGGCCCGCGCGCGGTCGATCAGGTCGTACTCGAACATCAGCGGCGTCACGCGCGTCGACGCCGTCAGTTCGAGGGCCGCCTCGAGGGCCGCGGTGTCCACGTTCGACTCGAACGCCCCGAGCGCCGCCGCCACCTTCCGCGGGTTGGCGGGGCCGAGCCGGTGCTCCATCCGCGTCGAGGCCGCGATCGTGTCGTAGCTCGCCGCCGGCACCGACAACACGGCGAGACCGGTGTTCAGCCGCTCGAACAGGGCGAGGGCCGCCGGGTCGGGCGCGATCCCGAGCGTGAGCACGATCCCGGCGAGCGGCACCGTCCCCGACGCGTGCGCGGCGGCCGCGGCGACGAGCAGGTCGGCCCGGTCGCCGGGGGTGATCAGCAGGCAGTTGGCGGTCAGGTGGTCGAGCACGGCCGGCACCTGGGCGGCGCCGACGACGTAGTCGAGCACGTCCCGCTCGAGCGACGCGGGGCCGGCGCTGACGACGGTCGCGCCCAGCGCCGCGGCGACCTCCGCGACCGTCGGCGCCGCGACCGTCGCCACGTTCGGGATCGTGTAGCAGGGCACCGGCAGCGCCGGCGGCTTCTCCGACGACTTGTTCACCACGACCGCGGCGACGGTGGCGTCGTGCTCGACCAGCCCGTGGTACGCCTGCCGCGCCACCGACTCGACCGTGTCGGCGTCCAGGCCGGCGCCGTTGACGACGGCGACCACGACCGCGCCGAACTCGTTGGCCAGGCGGGCGTTGAGCGCGAGGCTCGGCGACTGCTCGTCGTCGAGGTCGCTGCCGATGACGACGACGGCGTCGTGGTCGCGGGCGATCGGCCGGAACCGCTCCACGATCCGCCCGACGAGGCCTTCGCCGTCGCCCGCGGACAGCATCTGCGCGGCCTCGGCCGCCGTGACGCCGAAGAGCTCCTGATGGTCGCCGCCGATGTGGTACCGCTCGCACAGCAGCGCCAGGGTCGAGTCCTTCGCCGTCCCGTCGACGAACGGGCGGAACACCCCGATCCTGGGCACCTTCCGCGACAGGAGCTCGGCGAGGCCGAGCGCCACGGCGGACTTGCCGGATCCAGGTCCGTGTTCGACCAGGTACACGATGCGAGCCACACCGCTAGTCTGCCTGTCATGATCCTCGTGCTCAACAGCGGCTCGTCGTCGGTGAAGTTCCGTGTCGTCGACCTGTCCGACCCCGCGGCCGCCGGACCCCACGGTGTCGTCGAGCGGATCGGCGAGCCCGGCGGGGTCGCCGACCACGCGGCCGCGCTCGGCGAGATCCTCGGCGGCCTGGACACCGCCGGCATCGTCGCCGTCGGGCACCGGGTCGTGCACGGCGGCTCCACCTTCACCGCGCCGGCCCTCGTCGACGACGCGATGTTGTCGGTACTGCGGGAGCTCACGCCCCTCGCGCCGCTGCACAACCCGGGTGGCATCGCCGGCATCGAGGCGGCCCGTGCGGCGCTGCCCGGCGTCCCGCACGTCGCGGTGTTCGACACGGCGTTCCACGCCTCCCTGCCCGCGCAGGCGCGCACCTACGCCCTGGACCGGGACCTCGCTCGTCGGTTCGGGATCCGGCGGTACGGCTTCCACGGCACCTCGTGCGACATCGTCTCCCGGCGTACCGCGTCGCTGCTCGGCCGCCCGCTCGCCGCCCTGAACATGATCGTGCTGCACCTGGGCAACGGCGCCAGCGCCACGGCGATCCGCGGCGGCCGCAGCGTCGAGACGTCGATGGGCCTCACCCCGCTCGAAGGCCTCGTGATGGGCACCCGCTCCGGCGACGTCGACCCGGCGGTCCTGAGCTACCTGCACCGCGCCGCCGGCCTCTCCGCCGCCGAGGCCGAGGAGCAGCTCCAGCGCCACGGCGGCCTGAAGGGCCTGTCCGGCGCCAACGACATGCGCACGGTCCTTTCCCGGCGCGCGTCAGGCGACCCCGACGCGTCGCTGGCCTTCGACGTGTACTGCCACCGGATCCGCAAGTACGTCGGCGCCTACCACGCGGTGCTGGGCCGCCTGGACGCGATCACGTTCACGGCGGGCGTCGGCGAGCACGCCGCCCCGGTCCGCGCCGCCGCCCTGGACGGCCTGGACACCTGGGGCATCACGGTCGACCCGGCCCGCAACGCCGCCCACGCCCCGATCATCTCCCCGGACGGCGCCCGCGTGACGGTGTGCGTCGTGCCCACCGACGAGGAACTCACCATCGCCGAACAGACCCACGCCGTCACTGCCTGAAACCGCTGTGCATCGCTTGCGTGACATGTCCAAGGTCGATTAGGTGCGGTCGGTTATGGTGCTTTGAGAAGCGGAGCGGGCACCGCAGGACCGGTCCATGCGACGCTCCGGCGGACGGCAGTCACGTCGGCCTGGCCTGGCCGGTCAGGGTTCCGGTCCAGTCCCGCAGCCACACACGGGCGCGCCCGCGGTAGCAGCGATCGTGCGCAGCGATCGTGCGCAGCGCCCGCTCGGCCGGCTTCACGTTGGCGGCAGGCGTGGATTGCGTCCTGCAGAGGCGTTCGCCGCCTGCCGGTGGTGCCGCGCGGCGTAGAGCGGCGACGGGCCCCGCAGATGGCGAGTGCCCGCCGGACGGACGTCCAGCGACCCCGGGGCGGGCGGCAGACGATCGCCGCGCGAATGAGACCCCGGGCGCGCGGCTGCCGAGCGCCGTGAACGAGACCCCGGGGCGGGCGTCCGGCGAGCGCCGCGCGAGCGACCTGATCTCCTGGGGCCGGCACAGCGTCGACGCCAGCGCGTTGGCCTCCGTCTCCCGGCTGGCGGCATCACCGAACGCCTCCTGGAAGCCGCCGACCGCAACCTCTGGGCACACCCGGAGCAGTCCACCCTGGACGCCTTGCGCCAGGTGTACCTCGAAACCGAAGGCGACCTCGAGGACGGCAAGTAGGCCGGCACTGTGCCTCCGCCCCACCGCTGCCGCGGCGGGTCCGCGGTGATCGAAGGACGAACCAGGTCGTCAGGATGGCCGTTTCCTCCTTCGATCACCGCGCCGACGTCCTGTGCACTACCGCCCACGACCGCGCTACTCGCGGCACGGCGCTCGATCCTGGTCCCGCGGCGCGCTGCGACTGCCGCGCGCGTCCTGACCCGGTCTGCCTTGCATGATCAGGCGCCGACCTGCGGATCGGCGGTCCGGATGTCGATGCCGCATGGATCTGCAGCCCCGGAGCCCGTGGCCGGAGCCTGGTTCGAAGCCCGTGACCCGGAGCTCGCAGGTCGGCGGCGGCGTGGTGGCCCAGGCGACGCCCCGGAAGATCAGGCAGACTGCGGCTGGCGGGGGCCTGTGGAAGGAGGTGGCAGGCACGCACGGCACGGCGGTCGTCGGCACCGCGAAAGGCGTGTGCCCGTCGAGCGTCTGGCCAGCCGGGCGTTCGGTGGGTATCCGCTGGATGGATGCATGCGGATCGGCGACCACCGGATGCCGCGCATGCGCCGAAGCGGGCGCGCGTCAGCGCTGGCCGTGCGAGCGCAGCGAGCATGGGGGCCGCGGGTGGGAGGCGCGGAGCATCACAGGTCAGCGCCAGCCGCGGGGGTGGTTGGCGGTGCGGGGGCCGCTGCCGCGGGTGGTGGCGCCGGCGGCTTCGGCGAGAATGTCGGCAAGGTCGT
Organism: Dactylosporangium sp. NPDC050588; assembly: GCF_040654975.1. Taxonomy (NCBI): domain Bacteria; kingdom Bacillati; phylum Actinomycetota; class Actinomycetes; order Micromonosporales; family Micromonosporaceae; genus Dactylosporangium; species Dactylosporangium sp. NPDC050588. The sequence goes on from NZ_JBFAJA010000020.1 coordinate 20,948, forward strand.
CGAAGCCGTCGCGGACCAGGCCGGCCGTGATCCGGACGTGGTCGCTGTCGAGGTGGCTCACCTCGAAGGGGGCGCCGGGGGCGACCGCGATGCCGTGCGCCGCCAGGGTGAGCATGGCGACCTGCTGGTTCGCCACGGCCATCCAGAGGTTGATGCCGTCGGCGGCGGTGGCCGTGACGCCGCGGGTGTCGAGGGCGTCGAGCAGGGCGGTGCGGCGGCGGGCGTACTCGTCGCGGGCGTGGACCACGGCGTCCACTGTGGACGGGTCGGTCAGCAGTTCGACGAGGACGGCCTGCAGGAGGCGGCTGGACCAGCCGGGGCCGAGCAGGCGGCGGTCGGCGACGGCGGTGACCACCGAGGCGGGGCCGCCGATCGCGGCGAGGCGCAGGTCGGGGCCGTGGCTCTTGGAGAAGCTGAGCACGTGGACGGTCCGGTCGGGCAGGCGGCGGCCGAGGCTGACCGGGGGAGCGGTCGCGATGTCGCCGGCGTGGTCGTCCTCGATGACGGTGACGCCCGGGTGGCGGGCCAGGACGCGGGCGAGCTTGTCGGCGCGGGCCTGGGTCATGCTCGCGCCGGTCGGGTTGTGGGCGCGCGGCTGCAGGTACACCGCGACGGGCTCGCACTGCGTCAAGGCCAGAGCGAGGGCGTCGGGGCGCATGCCGTGCTCGTCGATGGCGACGCCGACGACCGTGGCGCCGACGGCTTCGAGGAGGTCCAGCATCGGCGGGAACGCGGGGTTCTCCACCAGGACGTGGTCGCCGAAGCGGACCACGGTGCCGGTGATCCTGTCGAGGGCGTCCATCGCCCCGTCGACGACGGTGAGCTGGTCAGGGGGGAACGGCCAGCGGGCCCGCAGGACGTCCTCCAGCGAGGGCAGGACCGCGCCGTCGAGGTAGCTGGTGGTCAGGCGGGCGTCGCCGATGCGGCGCAGGGCTTCGGTGAGCGACGGCAGCAGGTCGTAGTCGGGCACGCCGGTCGAGAAGTCGCGGAGCAGCTCCGAGGGGCCGAGCTCGCCGATGCGGCCGCCGAGCTGCGCGTACCGCAGACGCTGGCGCGGCAACGAGGGCGTGGCCACGAACGTGCCGGAGCGGCCCCGGGTTTGGATCGCGCCGGCCCGGGCAAGGCTGCGCCACGCCTCGGACACGGTGGTGGGGCTGATGCCGAGCTCGCGCGCGACGTCCCGCACGGTCGGCAGGCGGGAGCCCGCGGGCAGCGTCCCGGCGGTCACCAGGCGGCTGACGGCGGCGGCGATTCCCCGGGCGCTGCGGTCGTCGACCGCCCCGGCGATGAGCGCGAGCAAATTACATCTCCGAAACATTCTGTAACGCTTGGACCATTGTCCGCCTAGATTTGTGTCGTTAGTGTCCTACGGCATCCGACCCGAGACAAGGTCAACGTAAAGCCCAGCACTGTTGAAGCCGCAGAAGCCCAGAGAGGGGCAGCCATGGCAGACGTGATCCGGGCCGCCATCGTCCAGACGAGCTGGACGGGCGACAAAGAGTCGATGATCAAGGCCCACGAGGAGTACGCGAGGCAGGCCGCGGCGCAGGGCGCCAAGGTCATCTGCTTCCAGGAGCTGTTCTACGGTCCCTACTTCTGCCAGGTGCAGGACAAGGCCTACTACGAGTACGCCGAGTCCATCCCCGGCCCCACCACCGAACGGTTCCAGGCGCTCGCCGCGGAGCTGGGCATGGTGATGGTGCTGCCGATGTACGAGCAGGAGCAGCCCGGCGTCCTGTACAACACCGCGGCCGTGGTGGACGCGGACGGGAAGTATCTCGGCAAGTACCGCAAGAACCACATCCCGCAGGTGAAGGGCTTCTGGGAGAAGTTCTACTTCCGTCCGGGCAACCTCGGCTACCCCGTCTTCGACACCGCGGTCGGCAAGGTCGGCGTCTACATCTGCTACGACCGGCACTTCCCGGAGGGCTGGCGGGCGCTCGGTCTCAACGGCGCGCAGATCGTCTTCAACCCGTCCGCGACCAGCCGCGGCCTGTCCGCCTACCTGTGGCAGCTGGAGCAGCCGGCGAGCGCCGTCGCCAACGAGTACTTCATCGGCGCGATCAACCGCACCGGCGTCGAGGACCTCGGCGACAACGACTTCTACGGCACGTCCTACTTCGTCGACCCCGAGGGCAAGTTCGTCGGCGAGGTCGGCGACGCGCACAACCCGGAGCTGATCGTCCGCGACCTCGACATGGGCCTGCTCGCCGAGGTCAGGGACCGATGGCAGTTCTACCGGGACCGGCGCCCCGACGCGTACGAGGACCTGGTGAAACCGTGATCCTGATCAAGGGCGGGACCGTGATCGGTCCGACGGGTGCGACCCCCGCCGACGTGCTCGTCGTCGGCGAGCAGGTGTCGGCGATCTTCGCTCCCGGGCAGGGGCCGACCGAGGGCGACTTCGAGACGATCGACGCGACCGGCAAGTACGTCATCCCCGGCGCCGTCGACGCGCACACCCACATGGAGCTGCCGTTCGGCGGCACGTTCGCCAGCGATACGTTCGACACCGGCACCCGCGCCGCCGCCTGGGGCGGCACGACCACCATCATCGACTTCGCGGTGCAGCGCACCGGCGAGGTGGTGCAGGACGGGCTCGCCGCCTGGCACGGCAAGGCCGACGGCAACTGCCACATCGACTACGCGTTCCACATGATCCTCGGCGGCGTCGACGACGAGTCGCTCAAGGCCATGGACACCCTCGTCACCGACGAAGGGATCACCAGTTTCAAGCTGTTCATGGCGTACCCCGGCGTCTTCTACAGCGACGACGGCCAGATCCTGCGCGCCATGCAGAAGGCCCGCGACAACGGCGCCATGATCATGATGCACGCGGAGAACGGGCCCGCGATCGACGTCCTGGTCAAGCAGGCCCTCGAACGCGGCGAGACCGACCCGATCCACCACGGCCTCACCCGCCCCGAGGCCCTGGAGGCGGAGGCGACCAGCCGCGCGATCTGGCTCGCCGGGGTCGCCGCCGACTGCCCGCTCTACATCGTGCACCTGTCCGCCAGCAAGGCCCTCGAACAGGTCGCCGCCGCCCGCGACCTCGGCCGCAACGTCTTCGCCGAGACGTGCCCGCAGTATCTGTACCTGACGCTGGAGGACCAGCTCGGCGCGCCCGGCTTCGAGGGCGCCAAGTGGGTCTGCTCGACGCCGCTGCGCAGCAAGCACGAGACGCACCGCGCCGACCTGTGGCAGGGGCTGCGCACCAACGACCTGTCCGTCGTGTCCACCGACCACTGCCCCTTCTGCTTCAAGGACCAGAAGGAGCTCGGCATCGGCGACTTCTCGAAGATCCCCAACGGCATCGGCAGCGTCGAGCACCGCGTCGACCTGCTGTACCAAGGCGTCGTCGACGGCAAGCTCAGCCTCGCCCGCTGGGTCGAGACGATCGCGACCACCCCCGCGCGCATGTTCGGCCTGTTCCCCCGCAAGGGCATCATCGCGCCCGGATCCGACGCCGACATCGTCCTGTACGACCCGGCGGCCCGCACCCGCATCGGCGTCGAGACGCACCACATGAACATGGACCACTCCGCCTGGGAAGGCTACGAGATCGCCGGGAAGGTCGACACCGTCATGTCCCGCGGCCGCGTGATCGTCGCCGGCGGCGCGTATCACGGCGGCAAGGGCCACGGGCAGTTCGTCCGCCGCGGACTCTCCGACTACCTGATCTGAAACCGAGGCAACAAGACATGCGTGAGATCAAGCATTGGCTCGACGGTGCCGCCGTGGACGGCACCAGCGGCCGCCGGCTGCCGGTCTGGGACCCGGCGACCGGCGAGCAGCAGGCGTACGTCGTCGCCGCCACGAAAGCGGAGACCGACAGGGCGGTCGCCAGCGCCCTGAAGGCGTTCCCGGCGTGGCGGGCGGCGTCGCTGTCCCGGCGCGCCGAGGTCATGTTCCGCTTCCGTGAGCTGGTGGACGCCAACCGCAAGGAGATCGCGGCGCTCGTCAGCGCCGAACACGGCAAGACCGTCGCCGACGCCGCCGGCGAGGTGGCCCGCGGCCTGGAGAACGTCGAGTTCGCCACCGGCGCCCCGCACCTGCTCAAGGGCGGCTACAGCGAGCAGGCGTCCAACGGCGTCGACGTGTACTCGATCCGCCAGCCCCTCGGGGTGGTCGCCGGCATCACCCCGTTCAACTTCCCGGCGATGGTCCCGATGTGGATGTTCGCCAACGCGCTCGTCTGCGGCAACACGTTCGTGCTCAAGCCGAGCGAGAAGGACCCGTCCGTCTCGCTGCTCCTCGCCGACCTGCTCCGCCAGGCCGGGCTGCCCGACGGCGTGTTCAACGTCGTGCAGGGCGACCGGGAAGCCGTCGAGACACTGCTGGCCCACCCCGACGTGCAGGCGCTGAGCTTCGTCGGCTCCACCCCGATCGCCAAGGCCGTCTACGAGGCCGGCACCAGGGCCGGCAAGCGGGTCCAGGCGCTCGGCGGCGCGAAGAACCACATGGTCGTCCTGCCCGACGCGGATGTGAACTCCGCCGCCGACGCCGCGGTGTCCGCCGGGTACGGCTCGGCGGGGGAGCGCTGCATGGCGATCTCCGTCGTCGTCGCCGTCGGTGCCGTCGCCGACCCGCTGGTGCACGCGATCAGCGAACGGATCGGCCGCATCGCGGTCGGCCCGGCCAGCGACCCGTCCGCGGAGATGGGCCCGCTCATCACCCGCGAACACCGCGACAAGGTCGCCGGCTACCTGAGCGAGCCCGGGACGGCCGAGGTCGTCGTCGACGGCCGCGACGCCCCGGTCAGCAGCGGCCCCGGGTTCTTCCTCGGCGCGTCACTGGTGGACAAGGTCAGCACCGACTCCCCGCTGTACACCGACGAGATCTTCGGCCCGGTCCTGTCCGTGGTCCGCGTGGACAGCTACGACGAGGCCCTGAAACTCGTCAACGACAACGAGTACGGCAACGGCACCGCCATCTTCACCCGCGACGGCGGCGCCGCCCGGCAGTTCCAGTACGACGTCGTCTGCGGCATGGTCGGCGTCAACGTCCCGGTCCCGGTCCCCGTCGCCTACTACAGCTTCGGCGGCTGGAAGTCCTCGCTCTTCGGCGACCTGCACATGTACGGCCCCGAAGGAATCCAGTTCTACACGCGCAGCAAGGTCGTCACCTCCCGCTGGCCGGACCCGGCCACGTCAGAGGTCGACCTGGGCTTCCCCAAGGTGAGGTGACGGATGGACGTAGGGGTGGTGCTCCAGTGTGACCCGCCTGCGACGCAAACGGTCGAGCTCGCGAAACAGGCGGAGGCGGCCGGGTTCAGCCACGTGTGGACGTTCGACTCGCACGTGCTGTGGCAGGAGCCGTTCGTCATCTACAGCAAGATCCTCGCCGACACCGAGCGGGTGATCGTGGGGCCGATGGTCACCAACCCCGGCACCCGCGACTGGACCGTGACGGCGTCGCTGTTCGCCACCCTCAACGAGATGTACGGCAACCGCACCGTCTGCGGCATCGGCCGCGGCGACTCCGCGGTGCGGGTCCTCGGCAGCCGGCCGACGACCCTCGCCGAGCTGCGCGAGTGCGTGCAGGTCATCCGCGAGCTCGGCAACGGCCGGGAGGTGCACCTGCGCGACCGGGACCTGCGGTTCGCGTGGGCGCCCGACAGCCGCCTCGAGGTGTGGGTCGCCGCGTACGGGCCGAAGGCCCTCGCGCTCACCGGCGAGGTCGGCGACGGGTACATCCTGCAGCTCGCCGACCCCGACATCGCCGCCTGGATGATCAAGGCGGTGCGGGACGCGGCGGAGAAGGCCGGCCGCGACCCGGCGGCGATCAAGTTCTGCGTCGCCGCGCCCGCGTACGTGGGCGACGACTCAGACGAATCCATGGCACACCAGCGGGACCAGACCCGGTGGTTCGGCGGGATGGTCGGCAACCACATCGCCGACATCGTCGAGCGGTACGGCAGCGACGGCGCGGTCCCGACGGCCCTCACCGACTACATCAAGGGCCGCAAGGGCTACGACTACGCCGAGCACGGGCGGGCCGGCAACCCGCACACCGACTTCGTGCCCGACGAGATCATCGACCGGTTCTGCGTTCTCGGCCCGGTCGAGCAACACCTGCAACGGCTCAACGAGCTGAAGGAACTCGGCGTCGACCAGTTCGCCGTGTACCTGCAGCACGACGCGAAGGAATCGACGCTGCGCGCCTACGGCGAGCAGATCATCCCGGCGCTGTCATGAAGAAGGTCCTCGGTGCTCTCGGGGGGCTGGTCGTCTTCGCCCTGTTGTGGGAGGGGTACAAGGCGGTCGGCGACCCCGAGGGCACCGCGGTCCTCGGCGTGAAGGTGCTGCCCCGCGCCGACGACCTGTCGATGCCGCACCTGTGGACGGTCGCGCAGCGGCTGGGGCGGCCGGAGCTGACCGGCGGCCGTCCCGTGTGGCAGGTCGTCGCCGACGCCTGCCTGTTCACGCTGGGTGTCACCGCCGTCGGTTTTCTCGCCGGTACGGCGATCGGCTTCGTCCTCGCCACGCTGATGCAACGCTTCCGGGTCGTGGAGCGGGGCCTGCTGCCCTACGTGGTGCTGTCACAGACCGTGCCCCTGGTGGCGCTCGCGCCGCTCGTCGCGGGCTGGAGCGGCGCCCTGTCCTTCGGCCCCTACCCGTGGCAGGACTGGATGACGGTCGCCGTCATCGCCTCCTACCTCGCGTTCTTCCCCGTCGCCGTCGGACTGCTGCGCGGCCTGCAGTCCCCGTCGGCGTCGGGCGTGGAGCTGATGCGTTCCTACGCCGCCGGCTGGTGGCGCACGTACCTGAAGCTGCGGCTGCCCGCGGCGCTGCCGTTCCTGTTCCCCGCGCTGCGCCTCGCCGGCGCGGCCGCGGTCGTCGGCGCGGTCGTCGGCGAGATCTCCACCGGCACCCGCGGCGGGATCGGCCGGCTCGTCATCGAGTACTCCAGGGAGGCCACCTCTGACCCCGCGAAGGTCTACACCGCCATGCTCGGCGCCGCCGTCCTCGGCCTCGTCGTCGCCGGCGTCGTCAGCCTGCTCGAGCTCCCGCTCATGCGCCATAGGCGCCTGGTCTGGGCCGACCCGGCGAAGCCCTCGGGCCAGACTGGGCGAAGGAGGGTCGAGGTGAACGTCGTATGAGCGCCGTCTCGATCGCCGGTGTCAGCAAGGTGTTCAACGCGGGCCGCCCCGACGAGGTGACCGCGCTGTCCGACGTGGACCTGACCGTCGACAGTGGACAGTTCGTGTCGCTGATCGGGCCGTCCGGGTGCGGCAAGAGCACCCTCCTGCGGCTCATCGCCGACCTCATCGAGCCTACCGCGGGCACCGTCACCGTCGCAGGGAAACCGGCCGCGCAGGCCCGCCGCGACCAGGAGTACGGCATCGCCTTCCAGCAGGCCGGCCTCTTCGAGTGGCGCACCGTGCGGCGCAACGTCGAGCTCCCCCTCGAACTGCGCAAGGTGCCCAAGGCGGAACGCCGGCAGCGGGCCGAGGAGATGCTCGCCCTCGTCGGGCTCGCCGACTTCGCCGGGCACTACCCGGCCCAACTGTCCGGCGGCATGCAGCAGCGGGTCGCGATCGCGCGGGCGCTGGCGGTACACCCGCCGCTGCTGCTCATGGACGAGCCCTTCGGCGCCCTCGACGAGATGACGAGGGAGCGGCTGCAGGGCGAGCTGCTGCAGATCTGCGCCAAGACCGGCACCAGCACGGTCTTCGTCACGCACTCGATCTCCGAGGCGGTGTTCCTGTCCGGCAAGGTCGTCGTCATGTCCGCCCGGCCCGGCCGGATCACCGCGACCGTCGACATCGACCTGCCGGCCCGCGACGAGGCGGCCCGGCAGTCCCCGGCCTACTTCGAGCACGTCACCGCGGTCCGGAAGGCGCTGCGGGCATGAGATACCTCCGATCGGTCCTGCCCCCGGTGCTGGTCGGCGTCGTCGCGATCGTGCTCTGGGAGGTCGTCGTCACGGCCGGGCGGATCGCGCCGTTCATCCTGCCGGCGCCGTCGGCGATCTGGGCGCAACTGGTGGAGCAGCGCGGCAACGTGCTCGACGCCGCGCTCGCCAGCGGCGCCAACGCCCTCGTCGGGCTCGTCGGCGGCACCGCCGTCGCGATCCTCGCCGCCCTCGCCACCAGCCGGTCGAAGCTGCTCAGCGACGTCGCCGTGCCGTACGCGGCGGTCGTCAACGCGCTGCCGATCATCGCCCTCGCCCCGATCCTCAACAACATGTTCGACTCCACCAGCAGCCTGCCGCGGCGGGTCGTCGCCGGGATCATCGTGTTCTTCCCGGTCTTCATCAACACGCTGCGCGGGCTGCGGGAGGTCGACCCCACCCACCGCGAGCTGATGGCCAGCTACGCGGCGGGCGGCTGGACGTTCGCCCGGCTCGTGCGCCTGCCCGGCGCGCTGCCCTACGTGTTCACCGGACTGCGGCAGGCGTCCTCCCTCGCCGTCATCGCCGCGGTCGTCGCCGAGTACTTCGGCGGCCTGCAGGACGGGCTGGGGGCGCGGATCACCTCCGCCGCCGCGTTCACCGCGTATCCCCGAGCGTGGGCGTTCGTGGTCGGCGCCTGCGCCCTCGGCCTCGTCTTCTACCTGACCACGCTCCTCCTGGAGCGTCTCGCAATGCCCTGGAAGGCCCGTTCGTAGTTTTTCTTTTGAGGAGCGCCCATGCGGATCAGGTCCCTCATCACCGGCGCCGCCGTCGCGAGCCTCGCGCTCGCCGGCTGCGGCACCGCCGACACACCGACGACGACCACCACCGGCAGCGGCGGCGTCACCACCGTGAAGCTGCAGCTGCAGTGGTTCTTCCAGGCCCAGTTCGCCGGCTACATCGCCGCCGCCGACAAGGGCTTCTACAAGGAGCAGGGCCTCGACGTGCAGCTCATCGAGGGCGGCGTCGACATCGTGCCGCAGACCGTCCTCGCGACCGGCAAGGCCGACTACGCCGTCGCCTGGGTGCCGAAGGCCCTCGCCTCGCGCGAGCAGGGCGCCGGCATCACCGACGTCGGGCAGATCTTCGCCCGCTCCGGCACCTACCAGGTCGCGTTCGCCAGCAGCGGCATCAAGTCCCCGGCCGACTTCAAGGGCAAGAAGGTCGGCAACTGGGGCTTCGGCAACGAGTTCGAGCTCTTCGCCGGCATGACGAAGGCCGGCCTCGACCCCGGCAAGGACGTCACCCTCGTGCAGCAGCAGTTCGACATGCAGGCGCTGCTGAAGAAGGAGATCGACGTCGCACAGGCCATGTCCTACAACGAGTACGCGCAGCTGCTCGAGGCCACCAACCCGGCGACCGGCGCGCTGTACCAGGCTTCGGACTTCTCCATCATCGACTGGAAGACCGTCGGCACCTCGATGCTGCAGGACGCCGTCTGGGCCAACACCGACAAGCTCAAGGACAAGGCGTACCAGGACCAGACGGTCAAGTTCCTCACCGCGACCATCAAGGGCTGGGCGTACTGCCGCGACAAGCCGGAGGAGTGCCGCGACATGGTCGTCGCGAAGGGCTCCAAGCTCGGCAAGAGCCACCAGCTGTGGCAGATGAACGAGGTCAACAAGCTCGTCTGGCCCGCCGCGAAGGGCGTCGGGCTCGTCGACGAGGCCGCCTGGAACCAGACCGTCGACATCTCGATGACGACGAAGAACCAGGTCGGCGACACCGTCCTGAAGAAGAAGCCCGAAGGCCTGGCCTACACCAACGACTACATGCAGAAGGCGATCGACGCGGCCAAGGCCGCCGGCGTCGACGTCCTCGGCACCTCGTTCACCCCGCAGACGGTCACGCTGACCGCCGGCGGGGCGTGAGCCCCGGGCGGCCGCCGGCGTGCGTGACGACGCGCCCGGCGGCCGCCACCGCCTCCCGCGCCGCCTTCCGGGGCGTCGCCCCGTCCAGTAGCGCGGTGGTCAGGGCGGCCGTGAGCGCGTCACGATTGCCGGTCGTGTCGACGGCCTCGCCGGCCGCGTGGGGACCAGTTCGTGGCCGCCAGCAGCGTGGGGACCAGTTGGTGGCCGCGGGCGTGCGTGACGACGCGCCCCGCAGACGGTCACCCACCCCGCAGACGGTCATGCTGACCGCCGGCGGGGCGCGAGTTCCGGGCGGCCGCTGGCGTGCGCGACGACGCGCCCGGCGGCCGCCGCCGCCTCCCGGGGTGTCGCCCCGTCCAGCAGCGCGGCGGTCAGGGCGGCTGTGAGCGCGTCGCCGCCGCCGGTCGTGTCGACGGCCTCGCCGGCGGCGTGGGGACCAGTTCGTGGCCGCCGGCGGCATGGGGGACCAGCTCGTCGCTGCGGGCGTGCGTGACGCCGCGCCCGGCGGCCGCCACCCCCACCTCGCAGACGGTCACGCTGATCGACGGCGGGGCGCGAGTTCCGGGCGGCCGCGGGCGTGCGTGACGCCGCGCCCCGCAGACGGTCATCCACCCCGCAGACGGTCATGCTGACCGGCGGCGGGGCGCGAGTTCCGGGCGGCCGCCGGCGTGCGTGACGACGCGCCCGGCGGCGGCCACCGCCTCCCGCGCCGCCTCCCGGGGCGTCGCTCCGTCCAGCAGCGCGGCGGTCAGGGCGGCCGTGAGCGCGTCACCGCCGCCGGTCGTGTCGACGGCGTCGCCGGCCGCGTGGGGGACCAGCTCGTGCCCGTCGCGCCAGGGTGCCAGCTCGTGGCTGTCGCGCCAGGGTGCCAGCTCGTGGCCGTCGCGCCACACGAACAGGTCACCGCCGTCCGCCAGCGCGAACGCGAGCAGGCGCGGCCCGGCGTCCAGCAGCGCCGGCGCCGCCGCCAGGACCTCCCGCTCGTCGGCCGGCCCGCCGAGCAGCACCGCCGCCTCCCGCGCGTCGGCACGCAGGACATCGGCGCCGTGCAGGAGCGACCGGTCGGTGACGGCACCGTCGAGGACGGTCAGCCCGCCTGAAAGTTCCACGGCGGCACGGACCGCGTCGAGGGGCTGCTGCAGCTGCACGAGCACCGCGCCGGCGGCGCGCAGCACGTCGCCGGCGGCCCGGACGTCCGCCTCGGTCAGCAGGACACCCTGCGGCAGGTGCTCCAGGTAGCGCCACCGGCCGCCGTCCTCCAGGACCTCGACGATCAGCCCGGTCGCCGTGCCCGGCCGCCGCACCACGTGCGTCACGTCGATGCCGTCGAGCGCGGCCCTGGCCAGCAGCGCGTCGCCGACCGGGTCGTCGCCGGCCACCGCGACGAGCGCCGTCGCGACGCCGAGCTGCGACAGGCCGACGGCCTGGTTGGCGCCCTTCCCGCCGAGCTGTTCGAGCCGCTGCCGGACCGCACCCGACGCGTGCACGTCCGGCAGGCGTTCCATGACCATCACGAGATCGCGGGCCAGCTGCCCGACCACCACCGCACCCATGTCGCGTCCGTTACCCCGGCCGTCGCCGGTTGACGCGTCACCCGTTGACGCGTCGCCAGTGGACCGTCACGGACCGGGCACGGGCCGGGGCGGTGCCGCCGCGGCCGTCTTCTTGGCACGGTACAGGACCGTTCCTAATCGATCTCCGATCGCGTCACCTCCCGTAGCTCAGCGTGAATGTACGCCGAATCGGAGCAGGCCGCGTGGCCCGTCACCCGTTGTCGAGCAATCGACCGCGCTACGCGTTGAGGTAGGCGAGGACCGCGAGGACGCGGCGGTTGTCGTCCTCCGACTGGGGCAGGCCGAGCTTGGCGAAGATGTTGTTGATGTGCTTGCCGACGGCCTTGTCGGTGACGAAGAGCCGGGACGCGATCGCGGCGTTGGAGCGGCCCTCCGCCATCAGGCCGAGCACCTCGCGCTCGCGCGGGGTGAGGGCCGCGGTCGGGGTGCTGCGGGCCAGCAGCTGGGACACAACCTCCGGGTCCATGGCGGTGCCGCCGCCGGCGACCCGGCGGACCGCGTCGACGAACTCGCCGACGGTCGCGACCCGGTCCTTCAGCAGGTAGCCGACGCCGCCGCGGCGGTCGGAGAGCAGCTCCCGCGCGTACAGCTGCTCCACGTGCTGCGACAGCACCAGCACCGGCAGGCCCGGCACCGCGGCCCGGGCGGCGATCGCCGCGCGCAGGCCCTCGTCGGTGAAGGTCGGTGGCAGCCGCACGTCGACGACGGCCACGTCGGGCCGGTGCTCCAGCAGCGCCGCGTGCAGCGCCTCGCCGGTGTCGACGGCCGCGGCGACCGTGAAGCCGTACGAGCTGAGCAGCCGGATCAGCCCGTCGCGGAGGAGGGCGAGGTCCTCGGCGATGACAACGCGCACGGCAGCTCCATGGTCAGCACGGTCGGACCACCGGGCGGGCTGTCGACGCGCAGGACGCCGTCGAACGCGCCCAGCCGGCGCGCGACCCCGGTCAACCCGGAGCCGCTTCGCTCCTCGGCGCCGCCGACACCGTCGTCGCCGACGGTGATGTGCAGCGCGCCACCGAGGTGGGTCAACGATACCCAGGCCGCCGACGCGTGCGCGTGCTTGACGACGTTGGCGAGCGCCTCGGCGACCGCGAAATACGCCGCGGACTCCACCGGCGCGTCGGGGCGGCCGTCCAGGTCGACGGTGACGGTCACCGGCAGGGGCAGCGTCAGCGCGAGGGCCCGCACGCCGCCGTCGAGGCCGCGTTCGGCGAGGACCGGCGGGTGGATGCCGCGCACCAGGTGCCGCAGCTCCGCGAGCGCCAGCCCGCTCGCCTCCCGCGCCTCGGCGATGAGCGCCTGCGCGGCGGCCGGGTCGCGGGCGACGAGGTCCTCGGCCATCCCGAGGCTCATCGACAGCGACACGATCCGCGCCTGCGCGCCGTCGTGCAGGTCCCGCTCGATCCGGCGCAGCTCCGCGGCCTGCGCGTCGACGACGTGGGTGCGGGTCTCGGTGAGCCGGTCGACCCGCTGGGCGAGCGCGGCGAGCGCGGCGCCGCGGGTCGGGGCGAGCAGGAGCCGGTCGAAGTGCGCCAGCGTCCACAGCAGCCACGGTCCCGCGTACAGGGCGCCGGCGGTGACGAGCGCACCCTGCGGCGGGACGCTGACGACGTCGAGGGGGTCGGAGATCGGCCAGGTGACGCCGTAGCCGTACCGGCCGGTCGCGGCGTCGATGATGATCGCCACCCCGAGGAGCCCCTCCAGGCCGTACACCAGCAGCACCGGACCGGCGAGACCCAGCAGCAGCCCGACGGGGGCGCCGGCCAGGAGCCACAGCAGGTCCCGCCACGTCGCCGGGTCGCGGACCAGCCACCACCACCGGCGCGGGGTCCCGACGAACGCGCCCGCGGGCAGCGGCCGGTACGGCCGGGGGATGTCGACCCACGACCAGTCGCGTGCCGCCCGCCGGTGCAGGTCGGCGTACGCCCGCACGAGCATCGCCACCAGCGGGGCCAGCACGAGCCCCAGCCCGATCACGCTGAGCGCCAGCGACACCACGGACAGGATGAGCAGCACCAGCTTCACCGGCGGCGACAGCAGCCCGAGCAGCGCGACCCGCCCGATCGCGACGGCCCCGGCCCGCACGAACGCCTTCACCCTCATGTCGCCATTCTCGCGGCGCCCCGGCCCGGAAGCAGTGGGCCTAGCCCTACCGTCGCGGGGCCGATAGCAGCCGTGGACGGCGGACCCTATAGTTCTGGGCCGTTGACCGTCACGGGGAGGAACAGGTTCGATGTGGCCATTCCGGCGAAGAGCCGCAGACAGGATCGAACACCTGGACATCGACCCGGCACAGGGCGACCCTGAGGCGACCCGGCTCATCGCGGCCGCGAAGCGCGGCGACTGGCAGGCGGCGGCGGAGACGCTGCGTGATGTCGAACACCCCGACGACCGGTACTTCTACTGCCGCGTCCTCGGCGAGCACGCCGGCGACGGCGCGTGGATCGACGAGTGGATCGCCGCGGCGCCCGGCAAGGCGACCCCGCTCACCGTCAAGGGGCTGCACGCGATCGACTGGGCGTGGCAGGCCCGCGGCAACGGCAGGGCCTCGACGGTCAGCGAGGACGCGTTCAAGGTGTTCTTCCGCCGGCTGAAGCTCGCCGAGGACTGCCTCGACGACGCGACCGAGCTCGACGCCGACGACCCGACGCCCTGGGTGGGGCTCGTCACACTCGGCCGGGCCAGGCAGCTCGGCCTCGACGAGACCCGCCGCCGGTTCGACGAGGCGGTCCGCCGGCACCCGTGGCACCGCGACGCCCATTCGCACATGCTGCAGCAGCTGTGCCGCAAGTGGAGCGGATCGCACGAGCTGATGCACGACTTCGCCGAGTCCGCGGCCGCCGCCGCACCGCCCGGCTCGCCGCTCGGCGTCCTGGTCGCCGACGCGCACATCGAGCACTGGCTGGACCTGCCCGAGGGCGAGGACGGCGAGTACATGCACAGCCCCGAGGTCGGCGAGCGGCTGCGCCTCGCCGCGGACCGCTCCGTGCGGCACAACCGTTACGAGCGGCGCCCCGGCTGGGCCGCCGGCGACAACGCGTTCGCGATGGCGTTCACGCTCAACGGCGACCGGCCCGCCGCCGCCGAGCGCTTCGACGTGCTCGGCGACCGGGTGACGCGGTGGCCCTGGTCGTACCTCGCGGCCCCCGACGTCGCGTTCACCAGGGCCCGGTCGACGGCGCGCGCCAGAGACCGAACGGCCTGACGATGACCGTCGCCGTCCGCGCCTTCCTGTCGCTGATCATGCTGGCCGGCTTCTACGTCCTCGCCCTCGTGCAGCTCGCGGCCGGGCTCGCCCTCGCGATCTGGGTGGCGAGCGTCACCACCGGCTCCATCGGCGTGAAGCTCGGCGTGGCGGTGTTCGTCGCGACCGTGTGGGCCGTCGGCTACGGCACGTGGAAGGCGCTGCGCGCCGACGGCGCGGGCCCGCAGGGCATCCCGCTCACCCCGCACAACGCGCCCCTGCTGTGGCAGACGGTGCGCGAGCTGGCCGCGGCGGTCGGCACCCGCGCCCCGGACGAGATCCACCTGGTGCCGGAGGTCAACGCCGCCGTCACCGAACGGGCCCACCTGATGGGCCTGATCGGCGGGCGCCGCCACCTGTACGTGGGGATGCCGCTGCTGCAGACGCTGACCGTCGCGCAGCTGCGGTTCGTCCTCGCGCACGAGCTCGGCCACTACTCCGGCAGCCACACGAGGTTCGCCGGCATCTCGTACCGCGGCCGCGTCGCCCTCGCCCGCACCATCGGCCACCTCGGCACGTCCAACGTCGCCGGCTGGATCTTCCGCGCCTACGCCGCGCTGTTCCTGCTCGTGCACAACGCCGTCAGCCGCCGCCAGGAGCTCGAGGCGGATCTCGCCGCGGTACGGGTGGCGGGCCGGCTGCCGGCGGCGAACGCCCTGCGCGAGGTCGAGGTCCTGGACCAGGTGTTCGGCTTCTACCTCGGCACCGTCGTGCGCCCCGGCCTGGACGCCGGCTACCTGCCCGACGACGTGTTCGGCGGCTTCCCGCCGCTGCTGCGCTCCCGCGCGGAGGAGGTCTCGGCGCTGCGCGCCCGGCTCGTCACGTCGGCGCGCCCGCCCGACCGCTGGGACACCCACCCGCCGCTGCCCGCCCGCGTCGAGGCCGTCATGGCCGCGCCGGAGTCCTCCTTCGCCGCCGCCGACGGACCCGCCGCCGTCCTCGTCGCGGACCTGGCCGCCGCCGGCCGCGCCCTGCAGGCCGTGGCGCTGCCGGCCGCCATGGTCCTGCCCTGGGACGAGTTCCGCGCCGCCGTGCAGACCTCCGACCTGCAGGAGCAGTCCGACACGATGCTCCGCGCGTTCAGCCGCGCCGTCGGCCGGCCCGTCCCCGACGTCGGCGCCGTCCTGGACCTCGTCGCCGCCGGCCGCCTCGACGACCTCGCCGGCCCGCTCTTCCCCGACGCGACCCGCCGCGAGGCCCGCACCCGCTTCGCCGCGCCGCTGGAGACCCTGCTCCGCCTCGCCGCCGTCCGCTCCGGCGTGGCCCGCTGGCAGGTGTCCTGGACCGCGTCCGCCTTCCTGGTCGACCTCTCCGGCGCCCGCCTCGACCTCTCCCAGCCCGCCGGCCTCGCCTGCGACCCGGCGACCGTGGCCCTCGCCCGCCAGCAGCTGCACGCCCGCGGCGTCGACGTCACCACGGCCCGCCACGTCCGCCAGCGCGTCGGCACCGAGCACGCCGGCATCCTCGCCGGCATCACCACCGCCATCGTCGACGGCTCCCGCGCGGATCTGCTCATCCTCAGCCACGGGCTGCTCCTGATGCCGGGGATGCCGCGGTACAAGACGGGCATGGCCCGCTACCGGATGCGCCGCTGGCTCGCCGACGGCGACCCCCGGGAACTCGCCACCACTCCCGGCGCGCGCTTCATCCCGTACGAGGAGATCACCGCCGCCGTCCGCACCACGAAGGTCCGCTTCCGCTGGCAGCTCACCCTCCACGACGGCACCCTCGTCGAGGTGCGCAACGGCCCCCAGAGCGAAGAACACGCCGACGCCGAGTCCGTCTTCACCAAGGCCATGCACGACGCCACCACCTGACCGCGGCCGCATACGAGTCCGCAGGGGGTCATACCCGGTCGGTGCGGGACAGGACGCCCGTGATGGTGCGGCCGTTGTTGTAGCGGTCCGTGCGAGGCAGCGGCACCTCGGCCAGCTTGCCGTCGTACAGCATCCACAGGCCGAAACAGTCGTCCTCCTCGTCGCGGACGAGCACCTGCACCGACTCCGGCCGCGGCCAGGGCAGCGACTCGAGGAGCGGCAGCAACCCCGCCCAGGTCTGGCGCTGGAACTGGATGACCCAGGCGTAGCACTCGGACGAGCCGAAGTTCGTGCCGTAGAACTGGTTCTCGTCGACGCGACCGAAGCACTGGTGCCAGCCCCGCTGCGGGTCGGGCAGCGTGAGCGGCTCCATCACCTGCTCCGCTTCCTTCGCCAGCACGATGACCTCGGTAAATCTGCTCATCCGCGCAGTATCGCGACCATGATCGACCGACGCCAGCAGGTTTGTGGTCCAGGGCTGCGGGGTTCGGTGAGGCCGGGCGGCTGGAGAAGCTGTACCCGGACCTCACCGACTGTTCGCAGGGGTGGGGAAGGGTCAGGAGGTGTAGAGGCCGCGGCTGTAGCGGTCCTCGGCGTAGTACTCCTCGAGCTGCTCGAGCGACTCGTTGGTGTTCAGGACGCTCTTGATGAGCTTCGCGTGGGACGGCAGGTCCTCGGGGGTCCAGGTCTCGGGCTTCCACAGGTTGGCGCGCATGAAGGCCTTCTGGCAGTGGAAGAAGATGGTGTCGATGTCGACGACGAGGGCGAGGATCGGCCGGTGGCCCTCGACGACCATCGAGGAGAACCACGGGGCGTCGGTGAGCAGGCGGGCGCGGCCGTTGATGCGCAGCGTCTCGCGGCGGCCCGGGATCAGGAAGATCAGGCCGACGTGAGGGTTGGCGAGGATGTTGTGGAAGCTGTCGGCGCGCCGGTTGCCGGGGCGCTCCGGCAGGGCGATGGTCCGCTCGTCGATGACGTGGGTGAAGCCGGGCGGGTCGCCCTTCGGGGAGACGTCGCAGTTGCCGTCGGCGTCGGAGGTGCCGACGAGGACGAACGGCGACAGCGCCAGCCAGTCCCGGTCGGTCTGTGCCAGGGTGCTGCGTTCCTTGCTCGCGGCCCGGGGCATCGGCGACCCGAGCAGGTCCTCCAGTTCAGCGGTCGAGGTGATCTGCATGGTTCTCAGCATAGGACCCGTAACAACCTGTAACGATGAAGCTATTGTACGGCCGGACGTGTGCGATTAGCGTCGGCTCATGACCGGACACATCTCCGACGCGGACGCCTACCGTGACGACCGCGCGCACGTCTTCCACTCCTGGTCGGCGCAGCGGGCGCTGGACCCGGTCGTCGTCACCGGCGGCCTCGGCAGCACGTTCTGGGACGCCGCCGGCACCAGGTACCTCGACTTCTCCTCACAGCTGGTGAACCTGAACCTCGGGCATCAGCACCCGCGGGTCGTCGCCGCGATCCAGGAGCAGGCGGCGCTGCTGTGCACGGTCGCGCCGAGCTTCGCCAACCCGGCGCGCAGCGAGGCCGCGCGGCTCATCGCGGAGGTGGCGCCCGGGGACCTGTCGCACGTGTTCTTCACCAACGGCGGCACCGAGGCCAACGAGCACGCCGTCAAGATGGCGCGGCTGACGACCGGCCGGCACAAGATCCTGGCCGCGTACCGGTCGTACCACGGCGCGACCACCGGATCGATCACGCTCACCGGCGATCCGCGCCGCTGGGCCAACGAGCCCGCGATGCCGGGCGTCGTGCGTTTCTTCGGCCCGTACCCCTACCGCTCCTCCTTCCACGCGGACAGCCCGGAGCAGGAGACCCAGCGCGCCCTGCAGCACCTCGAGGAGGTGTTCATGTTCGAGGGGCCGGGCACGATCGCCGCCGTCGTGCTGGAGACGGTCGTCGGGACTAACGGGATCCTCGTGCCGCCGCCCGGGTACCTCGCCGGAGTCCGCGAGCTGTGCGACCGGCACGGCGCGCTGCTGATCTGCGACGAGGTGATGAGCGGGTTCGGTCGGTGCGGTGAGTGGTTCGCCGTCGACCGGTGGGGTGTGGTGCCGGACCTGATCACGTTCGCGAAGGGCGTCAACTCCGGTTACGTCCCGCTGGGCGGGGTCGTGCTCGGCGACAAGGTGTACGACACGTTCGCGGAGCGCCCGTTCCCCGGCGGCCTCACGTACTCGGGCCACCCCCTGGCCTGCGCGGCGGCCGTCGCGACCATCGAGGTGATGCGCGACGAGCGGATCCCCGAGCGGGTCAAGGACCTCGGCGAGCGGGTCGTCGCGCCGCGGCTGGAGAAGCTGCGCGACCGGCACCCGTCGGTCGGGGAGGTGCGCGGCCTCGGCCTGTTCTGGGCGATCGAGCTGGTCCGCGACCGCGATACCCGCGAGATGCTGGTGCCCTACAACGCGTCCGGCGCCGCGGCCAAGCCGATGGCCGACGTCGTCGCCGCCTGCAAGGCCCGCGGCGTGTGGCCGTTCACGCACTTCAACCGGCTGCACGTGGTGCCGCCGCTGGTCGTCACCGAGGAGGAGCTGCTGCAGGGCATCGACGCGATCGACGACGCCCTCGACGCGGCCGACGCGCACGTGGCGTGACCGGGCCCGGCGCTGCCGGGATCTTCTCGGCAGCGCCACCGTCCCGGACAAGGCCCGAACGGATACGCCCGCAGCGTCGTCTGCTCCAGCCCCTCGGCCGTGGCCCGCAACGACACCCACCCCTTGCCGCCCGGGTGCGCGACCGCGACGTGCGTGGCGGTCACCAGCGCGGGGAACCATGAGCGCCCGTCGTCGTAGGACACCTCCACCCCCGGCCGCACCGCCGTCGTCGCCTGCGTCGTCATCCGGTACGGGAAGCGAAACGCCCGGCCGGCGGCGGCGGTGCCGTCGGCCCGCAGTACAGGCGCGAAGGACACCGCACGCAGCGGCATCCGCCGCCAGTCCCCGCCGGGCACATGCCCGGACCGGAACGTCCAGGCGAGGTCGACGACGGTCCCGAACGCCGCCGGCTCCGCCCGCATCTCCAACCGGAACAGGCCGGGCTCCGGCGGCACCTGGACACCCCTTCCGCGGTGTCGGCCTCGGCGACGAGCACGCCGTCGCGGTACACGGCCGTCCGCGCCCTCGCGTACTCCGCGCTCCCCGGATGCCCGGCGCCGTCCCCGTGCAGCCGGGCCGCGACGACGAGCGTGTCACCGTTGCGCGACACCCACTGCTCAGGCAGCTCCTGTACGTGACGCCCGCGCCGCCGACCCTCGCCCCGAACCGGCTCCTGGCCGGGCTCAGCTGTCCCGGGGTCACGGTGCGGGCGAGTCCGGCGGGCAGCCGCCCGTACACCATCCAGGCCAGGAAACAGGCGGCCCCGGCGGCGGTCATGGTGACCGCGACCATGACCCGGAACCCGTCGACCGGCCGCTCCCCGCCCAGCGCCCCGAAGTGCACGCCACGCAGGTCACCGCGCACCGCGAAGCCGTTCTCCCACGTCTCACCCCCGGTGACCGGCATCCTGTACCTGACCTCGGCCGCCTCGGCGACCCCGGGCGCGCGCGGTGCCGGCGGCGGTCGCCCCGGCCACGAGGATGGTTCGTCTGCGAATCGTCACACCCGTGCACGCGACGACCTACGCCCTGGTTCCCCTTCTTTCGGCCGGTGTGCGGGGGGTGTGGTTGGGGGAGGATGGGTGGTGAGCGGTTGAGGGGAGGTCGCTCATGCCACGGCCATACTTTTCTTTGTCCGCACCGCTTTCCGGCCCGGCGCCGCGGGTTTCGGAGGTCGACTGGGCCGCGGTCGGCGCCGCCCGGCGCGTCGCCGCCGCTGATGAGCACAGCCGCCGGCGCGAGGCCAGGACGCGTGCCAAGGCGGAGTTCGCCGAGGCCCGCACGCACGGCCTCGCCGCCCGCCACGCCACCAAGCTGACCCGCCTCCGCAACGCCCGCACCCTCACCACCGCACCCCCACCGGCAACACGTCCGGCCGCGCCACCCCCGCCCTCTCCGACCGTGCCACCCCCGCCCTCTCCTGCCGTGCCATCGCCGACGTCTCCCGGCCGCGCCACCACGACCGCCGCCTCCGACCGCCTCACCGGCACCGCGTGCGCCGTTCGGCCCGTGCTGCCCTCGGCCGCGCACTCGACCACCTCGCCGGCAACGTCCGTGGCGGTCGGGCCAGCGCCGTCAACCACCCAGCGGGCAACGCATCCAGCTGCACCGCCACCTTCAACCGCTTCGCCACCGACGCTCGCGACGGTCCAGCTGGCGACGTCCTCGGTCGCGCCGGCGGCAGCACACTCGACCGTCTCGGCAGCATCGGCGGGCACCCCAGCGGCGACGCTCTTGTCTGCCACGGCAGCAGTGGACTTGACCGCCTCGGCAACGCCGGTGGTCGCTCAGCTGGTGCCACCCTTGTCCGCGACGGCGGCAGTGGACTTGATTGTCTTGGTGGCGTCGGCGGGCACCCCAGCGGCGGCGCCCTTGTCTGCGACGTCGGCAGCGGACCTGACCTCGTCTGCGGGCACCCCGGCGGTGACGTCTGCAGGCACCCCGTCGGTCAGGCGTTCGACGGATCCGCAGGCGAGCGTGCGGCCCTGCGCACCGGTATCGGCCCCGCCTGCGACCGCCGACCTCGGCCCCCGACGGCACCCGCCGCGCCGCCCGCACCCTCGGCGCCGCCCGCCGGTCCAGGTCCACCGGCGACAACGGTTCCCATCTCGGTCCATCGAGCGGCGCACCCGAGCCGCGTCGTGCTTGTCGGCGGCAACGCCGTCGTCGACTCCACCGGCGTTGAGTTCCACGGTTCCGCCGGCGTCCCGAGCCCCGCCGACACTCCCACGTCTGGCGACCAGCGACGGAGGTCCACACTCGTGGTGCCGCGCCGGTCGCCGGTGCCACGCCGATGTCCGGTGCCGCTCCGGTCGCCAGTGCCACGCCAATGTCCGGTGTCGCGTCGATGTTCGGTGTCGCGTCGCTTGCCGGTGGAGCACCGAGCCGCCCTGGATCCGCACCGAATCTCAGGGGGTGTCTCAGTCGGTGAGGTTGTGGCCTCGGGCATGATCTTCTGTTCGTGGCGGATGCTGCCCGCGGCGTTCTTCGGAGGGTCCCGGCCGACGGTGCACCGCCGGTTCGCCGGGTGGGCCAGGCACGGGCTGTGGGAACACCTCCACCACGAGCTGCTGCACCGGCTGCACGGGGCCGGTGGGATCGACTGGTCGCGGGTGGTCATCGACTCGATCAGTGTCCGGGCGTTGACAGGGGATCTGACCGGGCCAAACTTGGTCGGCCGCGGCGGACCGGGTTCGAAGGTCCGCGTCCTGTGCGGCCGGCGGGGTGTGCTGTTGCGGGGTGCTGAAATCCGCCGCGAACCCTTCTGCCGCGCAGTTGCTGTTCCCGCTGCTGGACTTCCTCACGCCGGTGCGGGGTCGTCGCGGCTGGCCCCGCCGCCGGCCCGGGAAGCCGCACGCGGCCTACGACCACAAGGCCGTCCGGGCCGGGGTCCGCCGCAGAGGGATCACGGTCCGCGTCGCTCGCAAAGGGCGTTGAGTCCTCGTAGTGACTTGGCCGGCATCGGTGGATCGTCGAGGCGTGCCTGTCGTGGTTTGCCGGCAACCGTCGCCTTGGCCGCCGCTACGAACGCAGAGCGGAGCGCTTCCAAGCTTGCCGGGCTCGCCGCGATCCTCATGCCGTGCACCTGCTGGCGCGCGAGAAGGAGCTTGTCGAGCGACTGGCGTCGGTCCTGCTCGCGGTGGGTCAGTCGGTGGGGGTGGTGAGGGGTGGCAGCAGGTCGCTGGCGCTGAGGGTGTACGTCAGCGGAGGGTAGGTGAAGTCCGTTTCGGTGTTCTCGCGGCGCCGCAGCAGGAAGAACTCGTGTTGCTGGGCGTCGTCGGCTGAGGTCAGGTGCGTGCCGTTGGGCAGGGTCGCCTGGCCGTCGTGGTGTCGGACGAAGGTCTTCGAGGTCCGGAAGGTCACGCCCAGCCAGCGGTTCTCGGGCATCTGGGCGGGTCTGTCCAGCACGATCCGGTGGCGGTGGCGGCGGTTGGTGTCGAGGGAGAACACGATGACGCTGTTGTGGGGCATCGGGATCTCGAAGGTGGCGCCGCCGGGCTCCTTCGGCTCGACGATCAGCTTCCGCGGTGGGTGCACCTCGGGCCGTTCGTAGCAGGAGAAGACCGCGATGGACGACCCGTCCGCCAGGTCGAGGGCCTGGTCGCTGTGGCCGCCCATGGTGGTGTACGCGTTCGTGTAGCTCTCGACGAGCGCGTTGTTGAAGCCGGCAGGGAGCGCCGCGCATGCCTGGACCTGTCGCGCCAGCCGCTCGTACACCGGCGGAAAACGCTGCGCGGGCAGGCTGTAGCGGGTGGTGGTGCGCACGATCGGCACGTCACCCGTCTCGCCGGTCCCGACCAGGACGGCGCCCAGCCGGCCCTTGCCCACCGGCTCGAACCGCGCCGACGCGAACAGCTCCTCGAACGGGTTCCCGCCGGCGGTCAGGGTGTACGAGCGGAACTCAGACCCGGGGTGCACGGTAGTCCCCCGAGTTCATGCTGAAGCGCAGCTCGTCGCCGTAGTGGACGAACGACTGGGTCCGGTTCTCCTCGGCGTACAACCTGCGCAGCTCGGCCATGCCCTCCGGCGTGGGCGGTCCGAGCTCGACCGGACCGGCGTCCGTCTTGAGGAACGTCTGCCCGTCCCTGTGCACGGCCTCGGCGCTCGAACAGCGCACCACATAACCGAGGCGGGTCGGCAGCAGCCCGGCGTCCAGCGTTGGAGGCCGGACCTCGTGCGTGTACAGCCGGTTCGTGGACAGCGGCATGAAGAACACGGAGCCGGGATAGAGGGTCAGGGTGAACTGCTCCGGAAGGTCGGCCGGCGCCTTGAGCCGGAAGTGCAGCCTGGTGAGCCCGCTGACACCGTTCAGGCCGTGGTCGAAGGGGCCCAGGGGGCGCAGCTTGTCGAGCCCATCGTAGAAGGTGCAGAAGGCCATGACGCCGTTGCCGGGCATGTCCTTGGTCTTGTCGGCGTGCGCCGAGATCTTGGCCTTGGACTGCTTGCGCTCGTCTGTGCCCGGGGTGTTGTGGTAGATCTGCGCGAGGACGTGGTTCAGCGGGGCGTGGCCCTGGAACACGTGGGCGGCCTCCCGGTTCAGGGCCTCGACGATGCGTGTGTCGGTCGTGGCGAAGTTCTCGGTCGGGCCTGAGAGGTTCGTGGAGCACCGGAGCAGGCGGAAGTGCAGGTCGTCGCCGTCGCGCGTGACGGGGGTCAGGTAGATCCCGGTGCGGTGGGCGGTGCCGGGCTTGGTGGACTCCGTGAGGGACTGGAACGCGTGCTCCGAGGTGATCCGGCCGAAGTGGCCGGCGTCGGGGTCGAAGAAGCGCCGGTAGTACACGCCGGCGCCATGGACACGGACGGGCACCTGCCCGGGGTCGGCGACCGGCCACGGCGCGGAGCCGTGCGACAGCCCGCCGACGACGAACACCCGCGCGGCCCCGTCGAGCGCGGGCACGCGGATGCCGGACACGTCGCCGCACAGGTAGACGGTCCTGCGATGCACGGCGGGCAGCTCCTCCGGCGTGCTCACGGCCCCGAAGAAGTCCCTGACCAGCGGATCGTCGTGCACGGCCGCCGGCGCGACCAGGATGTTGCCCGTGTCATCGATGCGGGCCTCTGCGGTGGGCATGGCGCTGTACCTGCCGTTCGAGTGCGACGTCACGGGTTGGCACCGTCGGTGGTGCGTTGCAGGTCGAAGCCCCAGCGGACGAGCTCGGGCAGATCGTCGGCGGGGACGTCGTAGGGCAGCAGCGCGAGGACGCGACTGACATCGCCGCCGGCGTCGACGAGCGATGGGTCGTGGGCCGCCCGCAGGATGACGTCGAGGGTACGGGGGTGCTTCCAGGACGCGAGGTCGACGATGCCGGCGGCGCGCAGCGGCACCTCCTCGGACGGGTCGAACAGGAGGGTGGCGGCGGCGACCGGGACGTTCGGTGCCCAGGACTCCGTCGCGACGGTGCGCGGGGGGAGCGGCGCGAGGGAGGCCAGGAGCTCGCCGCCGGTGTCGACGTCCAGCAGCGACGACGCGCCGGCGATCGGCGGGCGGGCGAGGGCCTGGTACGACCAGGACGGGTCGCCGCCGTGCGAACGGCCCCGCAGCCAGGTGAAGTCCCAGCCGGCGACCGGGGCGGCCAGGGCCTCCTCGACGAGCTGCTGGCACGAGGGCATCAGGCGAGCCCGACCAGCTTGCCGACGTGGGTGCCCCGCTCCAGGTCGGTGTGGGCGGTGCGGATGTCGTCCATCGCGTACGTGTGGACCGGGCCGAGCGTCAGCTCGCCGGCGGCGATCCGGTCGAGGAACCGCTGCAGGACCGCGGGTGGCAGGTCGCTCGCCTCGCCGCCGTAGGCGGTCAGGCGGACACCGGTCGGCAGGTAGCCGATGGGGTAGAAGTCGCGGACCAGCCACTCGTTGGACAGCATGCCGGTGAAGCAGACCGTGCCCCGGACGCGGGTCGCGGCCAGCGTGTCGGGCAGGGTGGGGGTGCCGACGAGCTCCAGGGCCGCGTCGACACCGTCCGGGAACAGCGTCCTGACCTGAGCGGCGACCGCGCCGTCGTCGACGAGCGGGTGGGTGACGCCGACGCCGGTCAGGGCCGCGAGGCGGCCGGGGGAGCGGGTCGTGGACAGCACGGTCGCGCCGAGGTCGTGGGCGAGCGCGGCGGCGGCCAGGCCGACCGACGACGTGCCGCCGCGGATCAGCAGCGTCTGGCCGGGCCGCAGGTCCAGGGCGGTGACGAGGGAGCCGTACGCCGTCTGCAGCGTCTCCGGGACGGCGCCGATCGCGGGCCACGGCAGTTCGGACACGAACGGGATGACCTGCGCGGCGGGCACGACCGTGTACTCGGCGTAGCCGCCGTCGAAGGTGCGGCCCATCCCGCCCATCATCGTGGCGACCTGCTGGCCGACGGTGAACGAGGAATCACCCGGGTCGTCCACCACGCCCGTCGCCTCGATGCCCGGGACGCGGGGGAAGACCACGCCCTCCGCGAGGCCGAGGCGGGTGTGCAGCTCGGAGCGGTTGAGCCCGAACGCCCGCACGCGGATCCTGACCCAGCCCGGCGGCGGCGATGGTGTCGGCACCTCGACGACGCTCAGGTTCGACACGGGACCGGGGCCGGACAGCATAACCGCGCGCACACGTCAGCGTAGCGCCTGCTTCATGAAGGGGCCGAGGCAAGGCTTGCCGCGGCCCGGCATCCTTCATGGAGCAGCCGCAAAGTAGAGTGCGGCGTGCCCACGGTTATTGACCGGCTGCGCGCCGCCGGATGCGTGTTCGCCGAGGACGAGGCCGCGCTGCTCACCGAGGCGGCCGCCGGCGACGAACAACGGCTGGCGACGCTCGTCGAGCGGCGCGTGCAGGGACACCCCATCGAGTACCTCGTCGGGTGGGCGTCGTTCGCGGGCGAACGGTTCGCCATCGAGGACGGCGTGTTCATCCCGCGCCACCGCACCGAGCTCCTGGCCGTCACCGCGCGCACGTTCATCCACAGTGGACACACGGTGCTGGACCTGTGCTGCGGCACGGGGGCGCTCGGTGCGGTCGCGACCCGCGGCAGGGAGGGGACGAGGCTGGTGGCGGCCGACGTCGACCCGGCCGCGGTGGCCTGCGCCCGGCGGAACCTCCCGCACGCCGAGGTGTACGAGGGTGACCTCTTCGACCCGCTCCCGGAGGACCTGCGCGGGCGGGTCGACGTGCTCCTCGCGAACGTGCCCTACGTGCCGACGGCGCAGATCGCGTTCCTGCCCGAGGAGTTCCGGGTGCACGAGCGGCGGGCCGCGCTCGACGGCGGCGACGACGGCCTGCGCGTGCTGCGCCGGGTCGCGGCCGAGGCGCCGCGCTGGCTGGCCCGCGACGGGCGCCTGCTGACCGAGGCCGGCGACGCCCAGCTGGACGCGGTCCACGCGGTCCTCGCCGGGAGCGGCCTGACGCCGGCGACCGTCACCGACCCGGAGACCGAGACCAGCGTCGTGGTCGGCAGTATGAGCCGGACGATATATCCATAAGTATCGAATCGATGGATACCATCCTCCCCATCATCCAACTCGTTGGGGAGGCTCACGGATGGTTCGAAGGTTCCTGGCGGTCCTGACCGCCGTCATCGCCACCGTCGGCGTGCTGCCGGGCGTCGCGCACGCCCAGCAGGACGTCGTCGGCGGCACCCGAGCGGCGCAGGGCGAGTTCCCGTTCATGGTGCGGCTCTCGATGGGCTGCGGCGGCGCGCTGTACAGCCCGCGGCTGGTGCTCACCGCCGCGCACTGTGTGGGCGGCACCGGCACCAACACCAGCATCACCGCGACGCTGGGCGTGGTCGACCTGCAGTCGGCCAGCCGTATCCAGATCAAGTCCAACTACGTGTACCGGGCACCCGGGTACAACGGCAACGGCAAGGACTGGGCGCTGATCCGGCTCGCGTCGCCCGTCAGCGGCCTGGCCACGCTGCCGATCGCGACGAACACCACGTACAACACCGGCACCTTCACCGTCGCGGGATGGGGTGCGGCGCGCGAGGGCGGCGCGCAGCAGCGCTACCTGCTCAAGGCGACCGTGCCGTACGTGGCGGACTCGACCTGTGACAACTCCTACCCGGACCTGATCCCGAACGACGAGATCTGCGCCGGGTACGCCGCCGGCGGCACCGACACCTGCCAGGGCGACTCGGGCGGCCCGATGTTCCGCCGCGACGCCGCCAACGCCTGGATCCAGGTCGGCATCGTCAGCTGGGGCAACGGCTGCGCCCGCCCGAACTACCCGGGCGTCTACACGCAGGTGAGCACGTTCGCCTCGGCGATCGCCTCCGCTGCGGCGAGTCTCGGGGGCTGACCCCGGAGGACCGGAGGGGGCCCGATGTCGGGGCCCCCTCCGGCCTCGGATCTGCCTCAGATCTGCATGGCCACCCGCTGGCCGAGCTCGTGGCTGATCCGCTCGAACGTCCCCGCGTTCTCCTGCTTCTGCACCAGGTTGGTCTGCAGGATCTGCGCGCACTGCGTCTCGCCCATGAGCAGCGCCTTGTCGATCAGCCCGCGGTAGCCGGCGATGCCGAAGTGCGCCAGCTTCGTCTCCGCGTCCACGGCGTAGATCTCCATCGCCTCGGTGGAAGGCCGCTGGCCGGCGAACGCCTGGAACTCCGCCCGCATCCCGTCGAGCGTCGAGCACGGCACCTCGACCGGCTCCATCTCCATCATCGCGAAGCACGTCTCGATGTTCTGGATCTTCTGCTGCCCCTGCTGCTGCTGGGCGCGCAGGATCTGGGCGAGCGGGCTTTGTTCGGCCTGGCCGAGCATCTCGCCGACGAGATGGTTGCTCTTGCGCTCGGCGTCGTACATGCCGGACAGCTCGTAGAGGAACAGGTCGGACGGATTGTCGATGGTCATGCGGCCCCAGCTACCCGGCGCTGCAAGTTTCACACCGCTCGCGCGGCCGACCTGCGGCACGGCGCTGACATCGTTGACCGTGAACTGAAGCGCTTCATATGTTGCGTCCAACACCCCCTAGGAGGACCAACATGAGAACGCGGATCACCCTCGCGGCGGCCGCGGCGCTGGCGGTCGTGGTGTCGCTGCTCGTCGCCGTGCAGCCGGCATCGGCGGCGACCGGCTTCACCGTCAGCAACGGCCGGCTCTACGACGCCAACGGCGCCGAGTTCGTCATGCGCGGCGTCAGCCACGCGCACACCTGGTACCCGACGCAGACCAGTTCGTTCGCCAACATCAAGGCGCTCGGCGCGAACAGCGTCCGGGTCGTGCTCGCCACCGGCGACCGCTGGACGAAGAACGACACCGCCGACGTCGCCAACGTCGTGTCGCTGTGCAAGGCCAACCGGCTCATCTGCGTCCTGGAGGCGCACGACACCACCGGCTACGGCGAGCAGAGCGGCGCGATCACCCTCGACCGGGCGGTCGACTACTGGCTGAGCGTCAAGAGCGCCCTCGCCGGCCAGGAGAAGTACGTCATCGTGAACATCGGCAACGAGCCCTACGGCAACAACGCCGCCACCGTCGCCAACTGGGCCACCGACACCGCCAACGCGGTCAAGCGCCTGCGCAGCAACGGGTTCGAGCACACCATCATGGTCGACGCGCCCAACTGGGGCCAGGACTGGTCCTTCACGATGCGCGACAACGCGGCGACCGTCTTCGCCGCCGACCCGCTGAAGAACACGGTGTTCTCGATCCACATGTACGGCGTGTTCGACACCGCCGCGGAGATCAACGACTACCTCAACCGGTTCGTCACCGCGAAGCTGCCGATCGTCGTCGGGGAGTTCGGGTTCAACCACTCCGACGGCAACCCCGACGAGGACACCATCATGGCGACCACCCAGTCGCTGCGGATCGGCTACCTCGGCTGGTCGTGGAGCGGCAACGGCGGCGGCGTCGAGTACCTCGACATGGTGACCGGCTTCAACCCCGCGCAGCTCACCAGCTGGGGCGAGCGCATCTTCAACGGCGCCAACGGCATCAAGGCCACCGCCAAGGAGGCCACCGTCTACGGCGGAGTGGTCACCAACTCGCCGTCGCGGTCGGTCTCCCCGTCGCCGTCGCGCTCGGTGTCGCCGTCGCCGTCGCGGTCGTCGTCCCTGCCGCCGTCCGGCGCGTGCAAGGTCGCGTACAGCGTCACCAACCAGTGGCAGGGCGGGTTCCAGGGCGACGTGAAGGTGACGAACACCGGTGCCGGCGCGATCAACGGCTGGACACTGACCTGGAGCTACGCGAACGGCCAGGTCGTCACCCAGTCGTGGGGCGCCACCTACGCCCAGTCCGGCGCCGCCGTCACCTGGACCAGCGTGAGCTACACGGCGAGCATCCCCGCCGGCGGCACCGTGACGTTCGGGTTCCTGTCCAACTGGAACGGCACGAACACCGCGCCGACCGCGTTCACGCTCAACGGGACGCGCTGCGCATAACGTACCCTCGCCGCGTGGACCCAGTGGTGATCGTGGGGGCGGGACCGGTCGGTGCCGCCTCCGCGATCCTGCTCGCCCAGCGCGGCGTGCCGTGCCTGCTGCTGGACCGCTACCCCGAGCCGTATCCGCTGCCCCGGGCCGTCCACGTCGACGACGAGGTCATGCGCATCCTGCAGGCGCTCGGCGTCGCCGACGCGTTCGCCGCGGTCAGCCGGCCGGGGCTGGGGCTGCGGCTGCTCGACGGCAGGCACCGGGTGATGGCCGAGTTCCGCCGCGACCCGGGGCCCGGCCCGCACGGCTGGCCGCAGGCCAACATGTTCGACCAGCCCGACCTGGAGCGGCTGCTGCGCGCGCGGGTCGCCGAGCTGCCGCTGATCGAGTTCCGCGGCGGGGTCACCGTCACCGGGGTCACGTCCACCTCGGTGACCCTCGCCGACGGGTCGTCGCTGCGGGCGTCGGCGGTGCTCGGCTGCGACGGCGCCAACAGCACCGTCCGGGCGGCCATCGGCGCCGAGCTGGAGGACCTCGGGTTCGAGGAGCGGTGGCTGGTGGTCGACGGCGTCACCGACCGGGACCTCGACGCGTGGGGCGGCGTCCACCAGATCTGCGACCCGCGTCGCGCCGCCACCTTCATGCAGCTGGGGTCTCGCCGGTACAGGTGGGAGTTCCGGATGCACGACGGCGAGCCGGCGCTCGACGTGGACGAGCTGCTCGCGCCCTGGCGGGCCGGTGCGGCGGTGACGGTGGTCCGGGCGGCGCAGTACACGTTCCGGGCGAGGATCGCCGACACGTGGCGGCGCGGCACGGTGTTCCTGCTCGGCGACGCGGCCCACCAGACGCCGCCGTTCATCGGCCAGGGACTCGGCGCCGGCCTGCGCGACGCGTACAACCTCGCGTGGAAGCTGGCGGCCTGGCGCGCCTCCGGCGACCCGTCGGCGCTCGACTCGTTCCAGCGCGAACGCAAACCCCACGCGAAGGCGCAGATCCGGCTCGCGATCGTGGCGGGGTGGGCGATGACCGGGGGCCAGGACCGCGCGGCGGCGGTGCGGCGGGTCGTGCTCGGCGCGGTGTGGCGGCTGCCCGGCCTGAAGGGCCTCGCGCTGCGCTCCACCAGCCCGCCGCTGCGCGGGGTCGGCCCCCTCGCCCCGCAGCCGTTCGTGGTGCGCTCCGGCCGGACGGTCCGGCTCGACGAGGCGCTCGGCGACGGCTGGGCGGTCCTCACCCGGCCCGGCGTCGTCATGAAGCACGGCGGCGCCACGGTGATCGCGGTGACGCCCGAGTTCGACCCGTCCGGCGCGCTGCGGCGCTGGATGGGCCGGCGCCGCGCGGTGCTGATCCGGCCGGACCGCGTCGTTATCCGGTTGCGGCGGGGCCGACAATGGAACGGCCATGGATCACCAGCAGCTGGTCAAGCTCAGTAAGCGGATGTCGAAGGCGCTGCGCCACGACCCCGCGCGGGTCGGCCTGACCCTCGACCCGGGCGGCTGGGTGCCCGTCGGGACGTTCCTGGACGCCATGGGCATCACCCGGGCCGACCTGGACGAGGTCGTCGCCGGCAACGACAAGCAGCGCTACGCGGTCGAGACGGGACCCGGCGGCGTCGAGCGGATCCGCGCCAACCAGGGGCACTCCGTGCCGGTCGACCTGGGGCTCACCCCGCAGGAGCCGCCGGAGGTGCTCTTCCACGGCACCGGCGCCGCCGCCCTGCCGTCGATCCAGGCGACCGGCCTCAACCGCGGCGGCCGCCACCACGTGCACCTGTCACCCGACACCGCGACCGCCCGCCGGGTCGGCACCCGCCGCGGCGGCGCCGTCGCCGTCCTCACCGTCCTCGCCGGGGAGATGGCCCGCGCCGGCCACGTGTTCTACGTCTCCGGCAACGGCGTGTGGCTCACCGACGAGGTGCCGCCCGCGTTCATCCGGCTGTGAGCTTGCTGTCCAGGAGCTTCTGCAGGGGGATCGACTCGCCGTCGCGGCCGCCCTCGCCGACGATGAGCCGGGGCGCGTGCGGCTGCGGCGTCACCCCGGTCAGCCAGGCCGTCGCGCTCGACGGCACCAGCAGCGAGTAGTACCGGCCGTCGTCACCCACCGCAATGGTGTGCTCACTGTTGAGGTACCAGCCGCGCAAAGGCGTACGGTAGGAGCGACCGCCATACGAGCGGGCCCGCAGCGACTCGGTCGGCAGGCCCGCCGCGAGCGCGTCAGCCACGAACCGCTCGATCAGCGCCGTCGCCTGCTCGGCTTCCGCGGCGCGGCGCCGGTCGAGCTCGGCCCCGTGGTGCGCCACCGCACGGGCCCGCTGCGCCTGCCAGTCGTCATCGGCCACTCGCTCGTTGTACCAGTCGGCTGGTCGCAGGTCACATCCAGGCGGACCGCTCAGGCGGCGGGACGCCGGGCCTGGGATGCTGGTAGAAGCCACGAATTTCGCGATTGAGGAGCCCCACCGTGACCGAAGACACCGGCTTCGCCGAACTGGGCTTGCGGGACGAGCTGCTCAAGGCGCTGACCAACCTCGGATACGAGGAGCCCACCCCGATCCAGCGCGAGGCGATCCCGCCGATGCTGGAGGGCCGTGACCTGCTCGGCCAGGCGGCCACCGGCACCGGCAAGACCGCCGCCTTCTCGCTGCCGCTGCTGCAGACGATCCCCTCGCCCGGCGGCGACAACCCCTCCGCGCTCATCCTCGTGCCCACCCGCGAGCTGGCCGTCCAGGTGTCCGAGGCGATCCACCGCTACGGCAAGGACCTCGGCACCCGCGTCGTGCCGATCTACGGCGGCCAGCCGATCGGCCGCCAGCTGCGCGCCCTGGAGCACGGCGTCGACGTCGTCGTCGCCACCCCCGGCCGGGCCCTCGACCACATCAGCCGCGGCACGCTGCACCTGCACGACCTGCGCGTCGTCGTGCTCGACGAGGCCGACGAGATGCTCGACATGGGCTTCGCCGAGGACATCGAGGCGATCCTGCAGGAGACCCCCGAGGACCGGCAGACGGTGCTCTTCTCCGCCACGATGCCGCCGCGCATCGACGGCCTCGCCCGCAGCCACCTCAACGACCCCGTCCGGATCCAGATCGGCCGCGCGCCGACCCCCGCCGGCGAGGCCCCGTTGGTGCGGCAGGTGGCGTACGTCGTCAGCCGCGCCCACAAGCCCGCCGCCCTCGGCCGCATCCTCGACGTCGAGGCCCCGGGCGCCGCGCTGGTCTTCTGCCGCACCCGCGACGAGGTCGACCAGCTCACCGAGACGCTCAACGGCCGCGGGTACCGCGCCGAGGCCCTCCACGGCGGCATGGGCCAGGAGCAGCGCGACCGGGTCATGGCGCGCCTGCGCAACGGCACCGCCGACCTGCTCGTCGCCACCGACGTCGCCGCCCGCGGCCTGGACGTCGAGCACCTCACCCACGTCGTCAACTACGACGTGCCCTCGGCCCCCGAGTCCTACGTCCACCGCATCGGCCGCGTGGGCCGCGCCGGCCGCGAGGGCATCGCGATCACCCTCGCCGAGCCCCGCGAGCACCGCATGCTGAAGACCATCGAGCGGATCACCAAGCAGCGCATCCTCATCGAGAAGGTCCCGACCGTCGCCGACCTGCGCGCCCGCCGCCTCGAGCTCACCCGCGCCGCCCTCCACGAGCTGCTCGCCGCCGACGGTGAGGCCCTCACCCAGTTCCGCGTCGTCGTGGAGACCCTCAGCGACGAGTTCGACCTGATGGAGATCGCGATGGCCGCGGTCAAGATCGCCCACGACTCCACCGGCATCGGCGAGGGCGACCAGGAGGAGATCCCCGACATCACCCTCCGCGCGCCCCGCGAGCCCTCCGACCGGTTCGGTTCCGGCCCGGGCTCCGGCGTCGGCGGTGGGCGGTCCGGTGCGGGCTCGGGGGACCGGCCGGGTCCCGGCCGCCGGGTCGCGGTCCGCGACGCCGACGGCCGCGGCCGGGGCCGCGACGCGGGCGGCCGCCGCGTGCCGGCCGGCGGCATGACCAGGCTCTTCGTCGGCGCGGGCCGCGCGGCCGGCATCCGCCCCCAGGACCTCGTCGGCGCCATCACCGGCGAGTCGAGCCTGAGCGGCCGCGACATCGGCGCCATCGAGATCACCGACCGCTTCTCCCTGGTCGAGGTCCCCGAGGGCGCCGTCGAAGAGGTCATCGACACGCTGCGCCGCACCACCCTGAAGGGCCGCCGCCCCGTCGTCCGCCGCGAGCGCTTCAGCCAGTGACCCCGCGCGCCCCATGTGAGCCGCCGTCGAACCATCCGGCGGCGGCCTGTGAACCCTCGCCGCCGTCCCAGTTCCCGAACCGTCACCCCGTCCCGGACCGTCGGCGTCCGAGCCACGGGCCTTGGACGGGCCGCGTCTGAGCCGTGGTGTTGGTGTGGCTGGGTGGGCGGCGTTTGAGCTGCGGCGTTGGGGGCGGGTCCGGGCCGCGGACCTTGGATGACCATGCCCGAGCCGAAGTGCACCCGCCGGCGTTGGAGGGATCCTGCCCGAGCCGAAGTGCACGCGTCGGCCCCGGCCGAGTCGCGGTGTCAATCGGCGGTGCACGCGTCGGCCTCGATTGAGACGCGTGCCCTGCTGTGGTGCGCCCGGCGGCCTACGCTGGAGGCGCCGATGCCGGGCTCCCCGTGGGATCGGTGCCGCTGCCGATCACGGAGGTGACCGCCGGGATGACGTGGCTTGCGCTGCGGCTGCTCCGTCCGTACCTGGTCGCCGCCGCCGTGGTGAGCGCCGTCGCCACCGGGTACGTCTGGTCCGCGGCCGGCACCGTGCAGCGGCAGCTCGACCGGGCCGGGGTGCCGGGGTGCGGCGACCCGAACGACTGCTACCCGCACGGGGCGGCGCTGGACGCGGTGCTGGGGATGGAGGTCGTCGCGGCGTTCGTGCCGGCGCTGCTCGGGCTGATCCTCGGCGCGGCGCTGCTCGCCCGCGGGCCCGGGGGCGACCCGCCGGCGGAGCGCGGGCGCTGGGTCCTCGTCAGGTCCGGCTGGGTGCTCGGCGCCGGCCTGATCTGCTGCGGCGCGGTCGCGGTGGCGCACCGCTCGGTCGCGACCCGGTACACCGCGCTGGCCGACGACACGTATGAGCTGCTCCAGCTGCTGCATCTTAACAACGCCGCGTACATGGTGACGCAGACCCTCGTGATCGCCGCGTTCGCCGGGGTGGTCGGCCTCGGTGAACGCCGGGTGCCGCGGACGCTGGTGCTGACCGTGCTGGCCGGGCCGTTCGTCGTCATGGTCGGCGACGGGGTGGCGGCGCTGCTGTGGACGCTGCTCGGCGCGCTGACGGGGTGGACCGGCCCGGCGGGCGGCGACCTGTTCGTGCTCGACCCGTTCGCCTACACCGCGAGCGTGGTGCTCGCCGCCGGTGCGGTCGCGCTGGTGCTGCTCGCGCGCCGGGCGGCGACGGGTCTCAGAGGGGGAGCGCCTCACCCGGCAGGTTGAGGGTGAGGGACGCGCCGGTCGGCGGGGTGTCGAAGTCGAACGTCGAGGTGGTCGTGGCGCCCGGCCGGACGTCGAAGGCGCTGGTCGTACGGGAGCGAAGGACGACGGCACCGGCGGACACGCTGATGTCCGTGGCGGCGACGTGGCGCGGCGCGCGGCCCGGGTTGCTGAAGCGGACCGTGATGCTCATGTGGTCGCCGGTGAGCACGTCGACGTCCGTGACCACCGTCGCGGGGGCGGCCCGGTGCGGCGCGGAGGGTCCGGCCTCGGCGAAGGAGGGGGACACGACGCCGGCGACGCCGCCGATCGCGAGGCCCGTCGCGGTGGCGAGGAGGACCGCGTTGAGCGTGCCCCGACCGATTCCCATTCGTCTGACCCCCTTGAACCGTGTGGGATGCAGCGTCACACGGCCGGCTGAGGTTCAACTGTGGTGCGACTGAGGTGCCGGCCTCAGCATGTCAGCTGAGCGGCGGGCAGCGCTGCCGTATCGGTGGACGTCTTGTCCTCCGAGCGGGGGCCGTGCGACTCCAGTACCACGGGCGCGGCAAGCTGCTCCCCGACCGCGGCGGTCCAGTCGTCCACGGGGACGAGACGCGGCCGGCTGGACGCCATCGCGCGGGTGAGGCGCTCCTGCCGGTCCAGGTCGCCGGTCGGGCCGCGGGTGGGCTTGACGCCGTCGTAGTCGACGCACATCCGCAGTTCCGGATGCGCCGAAGCGGTGTCGAGGTGGGTGAGGGCGAGCCCGTCGACGCCGCCGCAGACGTCCAGGGCGTACCGGTGCGCGACCGCGTCGAAGTGGCCGACGCGGAACGCGCCCTGCCACGGGTTCGCGGGGTTGTTGGGGTCGGTGACGGGCAGCGACGGGTCCTCGGTGACGAGCGGGCCCGCGCCGTGGCGGGTCGTGAACGTCCGCAGGACCCCGAGCCGGTAGGCGGGCTCGCCGGCCAGGAGCGTCTCGGCGTTGGCGAACGTCGTCGTGCTCCAGGTGGTGTACGGGTGGAACCCGTGCCACTCGTCCAGCAGTACACCCTGCGCGCCCTCGAACACGCACGGCCCCTCGATCCGCAGTCCGTCCACAATGGACACGGTGGCGGCGAACGCCGTGTACGCCTCGACACAGGCGTCGACCGGCGGGCCGTCCACACCCAGACTGGAGCGGAGCCGGCGGAGCTTCGCCCGCAGCAGCGGCGGATCCGTGCAGTCGCCGGCCCGCGGCGCGTCGTCGGGGTGGCGCAGCGCGTACGCCATGGACTCCCCGACGCCCATCCCGCACGAACCGTGCCGGTCGGCGCCCCGGGCGAGCTCCTTCGCCCGGTTCGCCTCGCGGTGATACGGCGTGGACAGCAGCGCCGCCCGGTCGACGGTGAGCCGGGACCACACGTCGTGGACGCCGAGTCCCACCAGGTGGTCGGCCTCGGCGGCCAGGGCGAGGGGGTCGACGACCATGAACCGCGACAGGTGGGTCCGCACGCCGGGCCGGAACGTGCCCGACCCGAACTGTGCGAACGTGTGCTTGCGGCCGTCGCCGAGCACGACGGTGTGCGCGGCCTGGGCGCCGCCGTTGAAGCGCACCACGGTGTGCACGTCACGGGTGGCGCAGAGGTGGTCGACGACGGTCCCCTTGCCGCAGTCCCCGTATCCGAGGTCCACCACGATGACGTGCCGCATGGCTTACAACCGTTCCACGCTGGTGGTGCCGGACATGGTGGGCGCCGAGCCGGTCGCGACGGGCGCGCGGCCGCCGCCGATGCGGGCGAGGGCCTTGCCGACGGTCGCGGTCGCCGCCGAGCCGACCTCGCGCAGGTCCTCGAGGCCCTCGTCCAGGTCGATGGAGTCCTCCCCGAGGCCGACCGTGAGGGCGATGGTCTCGCACACCGCGTCCAGGTCGTCCAAGGCGATGACGTTCTGGCCGAGGAGGTCCTTCCAGAAGTCGAGGATGGTGGTGTTGCCGGCGTACGACGAGCCGGCGGGCAGGATGTAGTACGTGTCGTACATGCGGCGGACCTCGTCGACCATCGCCCGCAAGCCGATCGCCTCGCCGAGCTTGTCGCCGATGACGTCGCGGACCTCGCCGGGCTTCACCCGCGAGTAGGCCTGCTCGTCGCCGATGATGAAGAGGTACCCGCGCTTGCCGCGCTTCTCGTAGCAGTCGATGCTGGTGTGCCGGGCCATGAAGTACATCGCGAGCTCATAGGACTCGGTCATCTGCCCGCCGCCGCCACCTTCGAGCACGAAGCGGCCGAGGTCCTCGTCGAGCCGGTTGTCCGACTCGAACTGCCCGACCTGCAGCGGCACCCGGTCGCAGGTGGCGTCGCCGATCGCGCCGAACAGGATCTGCGGGTCCTTCACGTATCCCTTGCGCAGCAGCAGGCCGAGCAGCTGCGGCAGCTTCTGCTGCAGCACCCGGGGCACGGAGCCCATCGAGCCGGTCACGTCGAACATGACGGCGATGGCGACCGAGTCGGGGTGCTCGTCGGAGTCCCGGCTCTCGCGCTTGCCGACGCCCTTCGGGTCGAGTGCACTGTGGACGGTGCGGGCGCCGGAGTCGCTGTACGCGAACGCGCTGGCGCCGGTGGCGCGACGGTAGCGGTCGGCGGCGTCGTAGACGTCGGTCGACCAGATCCCACTTCCCATGAGGGTCTCCTTCTCAGAGCGTGAACGGTCGGAACTTGCGGGGGCCGTACAGGCGGTGCAGCAGGTCGTCGAGCTCGCCGAGCAGCTTCCACGCGTCGTCGGGGCGCTGCCTCGGTGACGCGAGCCGGCAGCCGTCGGCGAAGCGCCGCAGCGCCTGCGGGGCTCGGTCGCCCATGAGGTCGGCCATCAGCCGGGCGGCCATGGCCAGGTCGGTGTACGGGCCGGGGGTCTCGCGGGCGAGCACCTCGGCCGGGTAGTGGTCGCGCCGGTGCGGCACGATCGCCGGGATCCGGTCGCCGGGCTCGGTGACGCTGTAGCACCAGTCGACGAGCACGACCCCGTGGTCCTCCGGCTGGATGAGGACGTGCTCGGGCACGATCGCGCCGTGCACGACGCCGGCGCGGTGCGCGAGGCCGAGCGCCACGAGCAGCCGCCGCCACATCCACGCCGCGTCGCGCGGATCGAGCCCGTTCGGGCGGCGCAGCGCCACCTCGGCGAGGCTGTGCAACCCCGTTGCGGAGGTCGCAACGACGTTGCCGCGCCTGGTCGTGGCGTCCTCCTTGTGGCGGAACGTGT
Organism: Dactylosporangium sp. NPDC050588; assembly: GCF_040654975.1. Taxonomy (NCBI): domain Bacteria; kingdom Bacillati; phylum Actinomycetota; class Actinomycetes; order Micromonosporales; family Micromonosporaceae; genus Dactylosporangium; species Dactylosporangium sp. NPDC050588. The sequence goes on from NZ_JBFAJA010000020.1 coordinate 58,939, forward strand.
CCACGAGCCGTGGCACGTAGGGCAGGTAGCGCGGGTCGCCCCGGTCGGCGATCCGTTGCAGCGCGGTCGCCTCCCGTGCCATGAGGTCGTTGCACGCCGGGTCGCGGACGAGCTTCAGATGGCCCTCCGGCACGGCGTACAGGTTGGCCAGGTCGCCCTCGAAGGCGAGCGTCGCGGTCGAGTAGGCGCCCTTGGCGCTGCGGATCGTGCCGTGGTTGCGCCACAGCTCGGTGAGCCGGGCGAACGCGGCGGCGCCCTGCGGACCGGCCACGTCGGGGTGGGTGAGGCGGGCGAGCCGCCGGTAGGTGCCGGCCGGGTCGTCGCTGTCGAACAGGCTGCCGCCGGCGGACTCGATCAGTGCGATCGCCTCGGCGGTGGTGGTCATCGCACCGTCTCCTCTCGGCTGGGCATCAGCAGCGCGGGGTGCAGGAGGCGGGCGTCGCCGGCGCGGTAGAGCTTGGCCCGCGGCCCGCCGCGGGCGCCGCCGCGCTCCGTGGTCGTGTTGGTGCTCTCGACGAACCCGGGGACCGACAGCACCTTGCGGTGGAAGTTGCCGGCGTGCAGCGGCTCGCCCCAGACCGTCTCGTACACCGCGCGCAGCTCGGCGATCGTGAACTCCTCGCCGACGAACTTCGTCGCCAGGGGCGTGTACTCCAGCTTCGACCTGGCGCGCTCCAGGCCGTCGGCGACGATCGTGCCGTGGTCGAACGCGAGCTCCGCAGGCCGCTCGTCCATCGGCACCCAGGCCGCCTCGCGGGCGTCGGAGCCGGACACGGGATCGGGCAGGTCCGGCGCGAACGCGACGTACGCCACCGAGAACACCCGCATGCGCGGGTCGCGGTCCGGTGCGCCGTACGTGCCGAGCTGCTCCAGGTGCAGCCGTCGGTGCGCGGTGGCGACGCCGGTCTCCTCGGCCAGCTCCCGCGCGGCGGCGGTCGGCAGGTCCTCCCACTGCCCGACGAACCCGCCCGGCAGCGCCCACATGCCCTCGCTGGGCGGGCAGGCGCGCCGCACGAGCAGCACGTTGAGCACGCCGTTGCGGATCGTGAACGCCACGATGTCCACGGTCACCGCCACCGGCGGGTAGGCGCGCGGGTCGTAGCTGGCGAGGAAGTCGGCGTCGTTCACGATGAGTCCTTCTCAGATAGAGTATTTCTCGATCTGAGAACAACATACGACGCGCCGCTCCCCGGCGCAACGAGGTTTCCTGTCGCGTTTGCGGCTGATGTACGGCGCTGCTCGTCGGGCCGTCGTGCCTCGTCCGGCCGGCGCTACGCGGTGGCGAGGCGGTCCCGGAGGTGGTGGCCGTGGGCGGCGGAGATCTGGGCGGCCACGGCGGACCGGATCAGGTCGCTGCGGTGCCGGACGCTGCCGCCGGGCCCTTCCACCAGCAGGTGCGCGTGGACGAGCCGGTCGACCGCGGCCAGGACCTCGTCGAGGTCCAGCCCACCGGCCGCGGCCAGCTGCTCCACCCGCAACGTGCCGAGCGCCGCGGTCAGCCGCAGGATCTCCCACGCCGCCGGCGGCATCCACCTGGTCCGCTGCCTGGCGAGGTGCATCGCGACCGCCTCCGCGATCGCCGGGTCCCAGCCTGCGGCCTCTCCCGTGGCCCGTCCCGTGCCCCCTCCCGTGCCCCCTCCCGCGGCCGCTCCCGTAGCTCCTCCCGCAGCTCCTGCCGTGGCTCCTCCCGCAGCCCCTCCCGCAGCCCCTCCCGCAGCCCCTCCTGCGGCCGCGACGAGCGCGGGGATGCCGCCGCTGGCCTGCAGGACCTCGACCGGCAGGTCGCGCTCGCCGAGCGGGTCGAGCCGCAGCACCAGGTCCGCGTCCAGCGCGTGCAGGGGACGGTCCGCGATCGCCGACGGGTAGCGGTACGACACCACGACCCGCACTCCGCGCTCCCGCAGCCACCGCAGCTCGCTGACCGAGTCCGCGTCGAGATGCTCCGCGTCGTCGACCGCGACGACACACCCACCCAGCTCCGCGGCGATCGCGTCCAGCTCGGCGGGGTGCAGCGTGCGCCGCTCGTGCATCGCCGCGTCGAGGGTACGGTCCGCGGGCCGCCCCAACTGGTGCAACGCCGTGCGCAACCAGCCGAGCCGCAGCGCCCCGCCGGGCCCGGGGCCCCGCCCCAGCCCGACCCGCTCCGGCGCCTCGTCCCGCAGCCGCCCCAGCAGTGCGGACTTTCCCGCCCCGGCGGGCCCGACGACGTGCACGACCCCAGGCCCGTCACGCAGCGCGGCCAGCTCACCCCGCCGGCCCACGAACCCCGCGGCGTCCTCCGCCCCGCCCGCCGCCTGCCTGCTGATCTCCCCGCCGGCTTCTCTGCTGTGCTCCCTGCCCGCTTCCGTGCCTGGTTCCCTGCCCGCCTCTCTGACGACGGCGAGCCGCCGCTCGACCGGTTCCGCGGTGCTGCTCTCCCCGGCATCGGACGTGGCCGCCGCGGCACGCCGGTCCGCCTTGCGCCGGTCCCCGCCCCGGCGGCGGTCCCCGTTCGGCGCGCTCTCCACCGGTCGGGCGGCGGCGGTGTTGAGCTCCGCCAGGAGGCGGTCCCGCAGCGACGTCGTGTCGGCGGACGGTGCGATCCCGAGGTCGTCGGCGAGCGCCCGCCGGCACAGGTCGAACCACCGGACGACCTCGTCGGCCCGGCCCAGCGCCGCACCGGCGACCATCGCCAGCCGGTACCCCCGCTCGGTGAACGGCTCCAGCTCCGTCGCCTCCCGCGCCAGCCGCAGCGCCCTGGCCGGGTCCACGGCCGCCGCCGGCTCGGCCAGGTCGAGCAGCGCCGCGACGAGCACCGCCTTGACCTCGGCCCGCGCGGGCGCGGCCCAGTCGGCGTACTCGTCCTCCACGAACGGCAGCTCCGGCGCCAGCTCGACGATCCGCTCCCGCACGTCCAGCTGCCCCGGCCGCCGCTCCGCGACCTTCGCGGCCGCCCGCAGCTCAGCGAGGTCGAGCCGGGCCCGGTCGGTGGCGAACACGTACCCACCGGCCCGCGTCACGATGAACGACCTCGCCGTCGGCACCCCCGGCTGCAACGCCCGCCGCAGCACCGACACGTAGTGCTCCAGCGCCGCCGTAGCGTTCCCGGGCAGGTCCACCCCCCAGACCGCGTCCGCGAGCGCATCCTTGGACTGCACCCGGTCATGCCGCGCCGCGAGCACCCCCAGCACCTGCCGAGCCCGCCGCGGCAGGTCATCCCCGGTCATCCGCCGGCCGTCACCGTCAATGATCTCGATCTGCCCCAGCACCCGCACGTCCACAGCCGCCGCAATCGGCAGCCCCCGCCACACCTTGAGCGGTTCCCTCTACCCGTCCGCCTCTGTGCCCGGCCGCCTCTCCGCCCGGCCGCCTCTCCGCCCGGCAGCCCCTCCACCCGGCCGCTTCTGTGCCCGGCTGCCTCTGTGCCCGGCAGCCCCTCCACTCGGGCCGCCGCTGTGTCCGGTTGCCTCTTCGCCCCGGCCTCGCTGTGTCCGGTTGCCCATTCGCCCCGGGTTGCCTTCCGCCCCGGTCGCCGCTCCGCCCGGCTGCCCTCCGCCCTGCTGCCCCTCCACCCGGCCTGGACCCCTTGCCGACGGGCCCCCTCGGCTGTCCGTTCCAGTCGACCGGTCGTTCCTCGGCCGGCTGTTGCCCTCGCCGATCGGCCATTCCTCGGCCGGCTGTTGCCCTCGCCGACCGTTCTCCTCGGCTGACCGGTCCCTCTCGACCGGCGGGCCGCCGCAGCTGGAACGGCTCCGGGGCAAGCGGTCACCTTCGGCCAGCGTTGTCCCCTTGGCTGGCCGCTCTCCTCGCCCGGACGGGTTGCTCCGGCTCGGGTGATTCCCCAGGCGTGCGCGCCTTCTTCGATTGCTTCGTTCCTCCGCCGGCGCCGCTCCCTCCGGGCCGGTCCCGCTCCGCCGAGCGCGCTGGTCCTCTGCAGGCAGGCCCCTGCGCCGGCATGGTCCCTCTGGCGCCTGGTGTGTTTGGGGCGCGGTGGGCGTTCGCCTTCAGCCGAGCCACAGGCCGGCTTCAGGCCGTCATGGTTTCCTCCCGTGCATGAAGATCATGGCCAACGTCGCCCCGGTCGCTCGTCTGTCGTCGCGCATCGTCCTCGCGGTCGCCTTCCTCGCCGTGCTGAGCGCCGGGCTCGTCATGATGGTCGTGTCGGCGCTGCGATAGCCGGACCGGGTGGCGGGGGCTCACTCTGTACACCACCCGCTAACTCAACGCGAGATCCAGACGTGCCACGATCGGCCGCGGTGCGGTCATCCTCCACGCCTCCGTGATCAGATCGGCGAGCTCGTCCTCGTGCGCCTTGCGTAAACGCACCTGCACCCAGCCGAACCGGCCGGACACGTGTGACTTCTTGTAGGCCCGCGGGTCGTCCTCGACGAGCGCCGCCTGCTCCTCACGGGACGTCTTGACCAGCATGGTCCAGTCGTCCTCGCACAGGTAGGCGAACCCCCGGTCGCGCACCCGGAAGCCGAGATGGTTGCCGTGCTGGCGCTGCTCCACCTCGGGCAGCGTCAGGACCATCCGGAGCGCCTCGTCGACGCTCACCCCGCGGCTGGTTCGGATTCCCATGTCTGTAGGTGTAACAGGAGGGTCTGACACTTTTCCGAGGATCCGATTTTCCCCATTTGCTCAATTTCGTGATCAACGGCGTTCCCGCAGCGTGCGGCCGCCTCACCCGAAATTGTCGGTGGGCGTCGCTATGGTGACCGCCATCCGAAACGGACCACGGGGAGGCGGCACATGGGCACGTTCGGGGTTCCGGCCTCCTGGCTGCGCGACATCCTGCCGCGGCGCGGCGGGGCACCCGCAGGGTTCAGCCCGAGCGCGACCTGGGCCGCCGACATCGCCGCGCTGCTCGACAAGCGCCCCAGCCTGCGCGCCGCGCTCACCAACGCCGACACCCCCGCCGACGTGAGCGCCGAGGGACTCGCGCACCTCGACGGCGACGCCGCCAGCACCCCGCTCGGCGCGGCCGCGGTCGTCGCCGCGTATGTCGGGCCGCCCGACGAGCGCTGCCGGGCCGCCGCGGCGGTGTTCGCCGACGGGTGGGTCGCCGGCCGCGGGCTGCCGTTCGCCGTCGCGGCCGCCATGGAGCTGCAGGGCCTCGGCTATGGCAGCTTCGGCGCCGGCACGACCCTGGTCGGGCAGCCCGTGGTCCGTTACCTGCGGGGCTCCGAGGGTGCGTTCCCCGTCCTGGCACGGGTGCGGGCGGCCCTCGCCGCGGCGCCCGAGGACGAGTACCGGTCGCTCGTGCGGCGGCTCGCCGCCTGGCGGGAGCGGTCGGCGACGCACCGGGTGGTGACGGCGTTCCTCGCGCCGACCGAGGCGTCGTGGGTCGAGGAGGAGGTGCGCGGTCACGTCGTCGGCGACGACTGGCGCACCCGGCTGACCCTCGCGTCGGTGATGACGGCAGAGCAGGCCGAGACCCTCGTCGGGTCCTATCCACAGTGGGGGCTGTTCGCCGACACCGCGCTGCTGCACACGATCGCCGACGGGCTCGGCGTCGCCGTCGTGCCGCCGCTCGTGGTGTGGCTGGACCGGTTCGGGTCGTCGTCCGCGGACGCCCGGCGGGGCATGCTGTCGACCCTCGCCGTGATGCCGACCGACGAGGCGCTCCAGGCCCTCGTCGACCGGGCCGACAAGCGCGACGTCCCGGCCGCGCTGACCGAGGCGTGCGACCGGTTCCCGCAGCGGGCGGTGCGGCTGCTCGCCGAGGGGGCGTCCCGCCCGCGGATCGCCCAGCGGCTGCGCACCCACGTCGCCCGGCACCGTGCCGCCGCGGAAGAGGTCCTGCCGGCGCTCGCCGGTGCCACCGCCACCAGGGTCGCCGCCGAGCTCGCCGCGCTCGACCGCCGCGTCGTCGCGCCGCCCAAGGCGCTGCCGCCGCTGCTCGTCACACCACCATGGGTCTCGGCTCGGCGGACTGGCCGCAAACCCCTCGTCGTCCCCGGGCTGCGCTGCACCGACGAGCCGGCGATCGGCTGGGAGCCGGGGGAGCAGGCCGAATGGCTCGACCGGGCCGGCACCGCCGGCCAGTGGGGGCCGCTGCGGTCCGACTGGACCGCGCTCGCCCGCGACATCGAAGCGGGGCGGTGCGCCTGGTTCGACAAGTTCGGGTTCTTCCTCCGCGCGCCCATGGAGATCGCCGCGCCGGTCGCCGCCCGCTGGCGGCCCACCCGGCGCTGGGACCATGCGCGCTGGGCGCCCGCGCTCGTCGCGAGGTTCGGCGTGCTCGTGCTGCCGCTCGTCCTCGAGGTCGACCGGTCGGGCGCGAGCCCGCTGCTGATGCCGTTCACCGGGCCTGAGGTCGCCGCCGCCGTCGCCCGCGGGCTCGACGGCGGGCGCGCCGCACGGCAGCGGGCCACCGACTGGCTGGGCCGGCACCCCGCGGCCGCCGCCCGGGCGTTCGTCCCCGCCGCGGTCGGCCCGGCCGGGTCCGCGCGCCGCCTCGCCGGCCAGGCGCTGCGCGTCCTCGCCGACCTGGGCCACCGCGACACGGTCGAGGCCGCCGCCCGGTCCTACGGTGCCGTCGCCTCAGCCGCGGTCACCGACCTCCTCGACACCGACCCCCTGCTGGTGCTGCCGGCGCGCGTGCCGGCGCTGCCCGACTGGGCCGACCCGGCCGCCCTCACCCCGATCGAGCTGCGCGGCGGCGCCGGCACGGTCCCGCCCGACTCCGCGCGGCACGTGCTGACGATGCTCGCCATGTCGAAACAGGGCGAGCCGTATGCCGGCCTGGCCGTCGTCGCCGAGGCGTGCACCCCGGCGTCGCTCGCCGCGTTCGCGGTGTCGCTGCTGGAGCGCTGGGTCGAGGCCGGCACCCCGCCGCGCGCCGTCTGGGTCCTCGAGGCCCAGGCCCTGCTCGGCGACGACGAGACGGCCCGCCACCTCGCCGCGCACGTCCGCGCCTGGCCCGGCGAGGGCGCCATGGCCAGAGCCGCCTCGGCCGTCGACGTCATCGCCAGGATCGGCACCGAGGGCGCCCTCACCCACCTGCACCGCCTCACCACCACCGTCCGCGCCAAGCCGATCCGCGTCCGCGCCGAGGAGCGGCTGGCGGAGGTCGCCGCGTCCCTCGACCTGTCCCCGGACCAGCTCGCCGACCGGCTCGTCCCCGACCTCGGCCTCGACGCCGCCGGCACCCTCACGCTCGACTACGGCCCACGCCGGTTCACGGTCGGCCTCGACGAGCAGCTCAGGCCGTTCGTCATCGACGGGACCGGCGCCCGCCGCAAGGACCTGCCGAAGCCCGGCACCCGCGACGACCCAGCCCTCGCCCGCGCCGCCGCGCAGCGCTTCACGCTGCTGAAGAAGGACGCTCGGGCCGTCGCCGCCGACCAGGTCACGCGCTTCGAGCACGCCATGGTGTTGGGCCGCCGGTGGTCCGCCGCCGAGTTCCGCCGCCTGATCGTCGACCATCCGCTGGTCTTCCACGTGGCCCGCCGCCTCGTCTGGGCCGTCTTCCCCGCCGAACCGTCCGCCGGGCAGGCCGAGCTCGCCGGTCCACCCGGCAGCTTCGTCCCGGGACGCGACCGCGCTCTCGTGGTGGGTGGCCATGCCGTCCCGGCAGGTGTCGCCGCGCCGTCCCGCACCATGCCGGCCGCCGCTTCCGACGACACCGCGCCGTCCCGCACTGTGCTGAGCGCCGGGATCGGGGTCGCGGCCGCTGGTTCGGGTGGGGGGCCGGTGCAGGGTGTCATCGTGCTAGGCGGTGGGGTTGAGGTCGTGGCCGCTGGTTCGGGTGGGGGTGTCGGGCCGGCGCGGGGCGTCATCGCGCTGAGCGGTGGGGTTGCGGCCGCTGGTCCGGATGGACGTGGCGGGCTGGGGCGGGACGTCACTGTGCTGAGCGGTGGGGTTGAGGTCGCGGCCGCTGGTTCGGGTGGGGGTGGCGGCCCGGTGCAGGGTGTCACTGTGCTGAGCGTTGGGATTGAGGTCGCGGCTGCTGGTTCGGGTGGGGGCGGTGGGCCGGCGCGGGGCGTCATCGCGCTGGGCGGTGGGGTTGCGGCCGCTGGTCCGGATGGACGTGGCGGGCTGGGGCGGGGCGTCACTGTGCTGAGCGGTGGGGTTGAGGTTGCGGCTGCTGGTCCGGGTGGGGGTGGCGGGCCGGCGCGGGGTGTCGTGGGGGTGCGGGTGGCGGAGGATCGGACGTTCGCCGGGGTCGGTGACGAGCCGGTGACGCTGGCCGACGACGCGGTGGTCGGGGTCGCGCACCCGCTGCACCTCGGTGACGGGGTGGCCGCGTGGGCCGAGGTGTTCGCCGACTATGCGATCCTGCAGCCGTTTCCGCAGCTCGGGCGAGGCTCCCATGCGCTCACCGCCGAGGAGGTGGACCGTGACGCACTGGTCAGGTTCGTCGGTGTGAAGGCGCCGAGCGGGAGGTTCGCCGCGTTGCTCCGCGGCGCGTGGCGGCGGACCGGCAGCGGGCTGCGGGACGGGTGGGGGTCGATCGAGCGGGACCTCCCCGGCGATCGGGTCGCCGTCGTCGAGCTGGACCCCGGGTTGCACCACGCCGACCCGACCGTCGACCCGGTCCAGGCGATCGCTGACGTCTGCCTCGTGCGGCGGCATGCCGGCCACCTGGGGACGGAGCGGCTGCGGCTCGCCGACCTCGACCCGATCGGGGCGTACGAGCTGATCCGTGACCTGGAAGCAGCGACCGCATGACCGGGGACACCGCCAGAGGAATGGGCTCGCCCGACGAACTGCGCCCGGCCCGCGTAGGGGAGCAGGTGCAAGGTGGCGTCGCGGGTCCGGGCGGGGTCGTGGGAGCGGGTGGGCGCGGCGTGACGGGGTTCGCGGGGCCGGTGTTCCTGGAGGTCTGGGTCGCTGGGGCCGGCGTGGTCAGGTGGGAGAGGGACGGGCCGGGCATGGCCGGCGGGCTCGGCCCCGTTACCGTGCCCGAGATCATCAGAGACCTGCGGGAGGTCAGGCTGTGAGCGCTGCGCACGAGTTGCTGGAGGAGGGCACCGCCGTGCAGCGGCCGCCGGCCGAGGTCCGGTACGCCGACGAGCTGGCGAAGCTCCGCGACACCGACAGCGGGGAGCGGCCGCCGGGGTGGGCGTTGAGTCTGACGGCCGCGCGGCGGTTCATCGTGGGGGACCCGTCGGCGGGGATCAGCCGTAAGTTCGTCGGTGACCCGTCGCTGATCGACCGGGCCCTCGTGTCGCTCGCCACCAGCCGGGGGCTGATGCTGGTCGGTGAGCCCGGCACCGCCAAGTCGCTGCTGTCGGAGCTGCTGGCGGCGGCGGTGAGCGGGGAGTCGACGCTGACCGTACAGGGCGGGGCGGCGACGACCGAGGACCAGATCAAGTACTCGTGGAACTACGCCCTCCTGGTGGCGGAAGGGCCCAACCAGCGGTCGCTCGTGCGGGCGCCGCTGCTGCGGGGGATGGCCGAGGGCAAGGTCGTGCGGTTCGAGGAGATCACCCGTTGCCCGCTCGAGGTCCAGGACTGCCTGCTGTCGCCGCTGTCGGACCGGGTGCTCGCGATTCCCGAGCTGACCGGGCCGGAGGCGATGGTGTTCGCGCGCGACGGGTTCAACGTGATCGCGACCGCCAACACCCGTGACCGGGGCGTCAACGAGATGAGCGCGGCGCTGAAGCGGCGGTTCAACTTCGAGACCGTGTTCCCGATCGCCGACTTCGACACGGAGCTCGCGCTCGTCGAGGCGGAGGCGGGTGCGCTGCTGCGCCGGTCCGGGGTCACCGCCGCGCCGCGCCGGGACGTGCTCGAGGTGCTTGTGACGACGTTCCGGGAGCTGCGGACGGGACAGTCGGCGCGCGGCGACACGATGGAGCGGCTGTCAGCGGTCATGAGCACCGCGGAGGCCGTCTCCGTCGCGCACGCCGTCGGGTTGCGCGGCTGGTTCCTGCGCCGGGAGGCCGGCACCGCCGAGGACCTGGTGTCGTGCCTCGCCGGTACCGCGGCGAAGGACAACACCGAGGATCTGGCCAAGCTACGGCGGTACCTGGAGCAGCAGCTGACCTGGCGGACCGGCGCGCAGTGGAAGGCGCTGCACGCGGCCCGGCACCAGCTGCCGGGGTAGCGGCGATGGCCACCACGTTCATCGGCGTGCGGCACCACAGCCCGGCCTGCGCCAGGCTCGTCGCCGGCACGATCGCGGCGCTGCGGCCCGCGTACGTGCTCGTCGAGGGGCCCGCCGACATGAACGACCGCATCGGCGAGCTGCTCCTCGGGCACGAGCTGCCGGTCGCGGTGTTCAGCAGCTACCGCGACGACGAGCGGCACTGCGCGTCGTGGGCGCCGTTCTGCGCGTACTCGCCGGAGTGGGTCGCACTGCAGGAAGGCCACCGGGCCGGCGCGACCGTGCGCTTCATCGACCTGCCGGCGTGGGACCCGGCCCTCGGGCAGCGGGAGAACCGGTACGCCGACGCCGAGCAGCGCTACGCCGAGGTCGTCGACCGGCTGTGCACGGAGTTCGCCGTCGACAACGTGGACGCGTTGTGGGACCACCTGTTCGAGATCCCGCCCGACGACGGGATCGCCGAGCGGCTCGCCGCGTACTTCGACCTGCTGCGCGGGGAGACCCCGGCGAGCGAGGGCGACATGAGGCGGGAGGCGTACATGGCCCGCTGGATCCGTGCGGCCGCCGCCGACGCGGGGGACCGTCCCGTCGTCGTGGTCACCGGCGGGTTCCATCGGCCTGCGTTGATCCGCCTGACGGGCGGGGCCGCCGCGCGGTCCGACGTGCCGGCGCCGCGAGCAGGTGTGGGTGGGAGTGGCGCGTCTCCCGAGGTGTCGGTGGGTGATGGGGGCGCTGGGCGGTCCGATGTGTCGGCGCCGCGTGATGGTGTGGACGCGGGTGGCGCGTCGGCTGGGAAGTCGGTGGGTGCTGAGGGCGCGGATGCGGACGGGGATGCCGCGCGGTTCGACGTGCCGGCGCCGCGAGCAGGTGTGGGTGGGGATGGCGCGTCTCCCGAGGTGTCGGTGGGTGATGGGGGCGCTGGGCGGTCCGATATGCCGGCGCCGCGAGCAGGTGCGGACGAGAGTGGGGCGTCGCCTGAGGAGCCGGTGGGTGCCGAGGGCGCGGATGTGGACGGGGGCGCCGCGCGGTTCGGCGTGCCAGTGCCGCGTGAAGGTGGCGACGGGGGTGGCGACGGGGATGGCGCGTCGGTGGGGGGCGTGGGCGGAGACACGGGGTGGCCTGAGGTGCCGGTGTTGCCTGAGGGGGCGGTCGGGGGCAGTTTTCTGGTGCCGTACTCGTTCCGGCGGTTGGACGCGTTCGACGGGTACCAGTCGGGGATGCCGTCGCCGGAGTACTACCAGCAGGTGTGGGACGGGGGGCCGCGGCACGCCGCCGACCACCTGGCCGGGGCCGTCGTCGGGCGGCTGCGGGAGCGCAAGCAGCGGGCGTCGACGGCGGACCTGATCGCGGCGCGGGCGTCCGCAGCGGGACTGGCGCTCGTGCGGGGACATCAGCACCCGGGCAGGACCGACATCCTCGACGGGCTCGCCGGGGCGCTCGTGCACGACGCGCTCGACGAGCCGCTGCCGTGGGCGACCCGTGGGCGGCTGCGGGCCGGCACCCACCCGGTCGTCGTCGAGATGGTCGCGGCGCTCAGCGGCACCCGCGTCGGCCGGCTGCACCCCTCGACGCCGCTGCCCCCGCTCGTGCACCACGCGGATGTCGAGCTCGAACGGGAAGGGTTCGGCGTCGACGGTACGGTCACCGTCGCGCTCACCGAGGACGACGGCCTGCGGCGCAGCCGGCTGCTGCACCGGCTGCGGGTGCTGCGGATCCCGGGGTTCGAGCGGCGGCGGGGGCCGCGGACCGGGGTCGATCCGGTGCTGGAGGAGCAGTGGGACGTCACCGTCCATGAGCATCGGCTGGTCGCGTTGATCGAGGCCGGGGCGTACGGGGCGACCCTCGACGAAGCCGCCGCGGCCGTCCTCGCCGAACGGATCCGCGGGGCGGACGTCGCCGGTCTCGCCGACGCGTTGTTCGACGCGGCGCTGTGCGGCACGGTCCGCCTGTCGGACCAGGTGCTGCACGACCTGGGCGCGGCCGTCGGCACCGCCGGGGACCTCGGCGACCTCGGCCGGATGCTCGCGGTCGTGCTGACCCTGTGGCGGCACGACCGGCTCCTCGGCACCGCCGGCAGCGTCCCCCTCGGCACGGTGATCGCCGCCGCCCACCAGCGGGCGTTGTGGCTCGCGGAAGGTGTACGGGGCAGCGCCTCCCCGGCCGACCCCGCCCGCATCGCGGCGGTCGTCGCGGTCCGGGACACCACGGTGCACGCCGGGCCGCGCCTCGACCTCGACCGCGACGCCGCACTCGCCGTGATGCGCCGGGTCGCCGAGGACCGGGAGTCCCCGCCCGACCTTCGCGGCGCCGCGTTCGGCTTCTGCTGGTCCGTGGACACCACCGACCCGGAGGAGAAGGGCAGTGGCTGGGAGGACCCGGTGCGGGCGGTGCGCGGCGCGGCGGCCCCGGGCACGGCCGGCGACTGGCTGGCGGGGCTGTTCGCGGTGGCGCGCGAAGAGGTGCTGCACGCGCCGCGGGTGCTCGACGTGCTCGACGACCTGATCAGCGGGATGGGCGAGGCGGAGTTCCTGATCGCGTTGCCGGCGTTGCGGCAGGCGTTCACGTACTTCCCGCCCCGGGAACGGGAGACCGTCGCCGGGCACCTGCTCGCGCGGCGCGGGCTCGGCGGGAGCCCCCGGTCGCTGCTGCGCAGGCGGAGCACCGACCCGGCGTTCGTCGCCGCCGCCCTGGAGCTCGAGGCCCGGGTCGACGCGGCACTCACCCGCGAAGGACTCCTGACATGAGCCCGCCCGACCACGACAGCCCCGACCACGACAGCCCTGGGCTGGACGGCTCGGGCCTGGACGGCTCGGGCCTGGACAGCTCGGGCCTGGACGGCTCGGGCCTGGACGGCTCGGGCCTGGACGGCTCGGGCCTGGACGGCTCGGGCCTGGACGGCTCGGGCCTGGACGGCTCGGGCCTGGACGGCTCCGGCCTGGACGGCTCCGGCCTGGACGGCTCGGGCCTGGACGGCTCGGGCCTGGACGGCTCCGGCCTGGACGGCTCCGGCCCGGACAGCCCCGGCCCGGACAGCGCTGCGCAGGACCGCGCCGACCAGGAGCGTGCCGTGCCGGACAGCGTGGTGCAGGACGGCGCCGCTCAGGTCAGCGCGGAGCGGGACCGCGTCGACCAGGAGCGTGCCGCGACGGAGCTGGAGCGGTGGCGGCTGGTGCTCGGCGAGGCCGGCCAGTCGGTGCTGAACGGCGGGCAGCTCAGCGAAGACGGGCTGGGGCGCGACGCGGCGCTCGACTGGCTGTACGGGCGCGACGACGACCTCGAACGGCGAGGCATCCGGCGCCCGCAGACGCGGCACGGCGGCGACGGCGAGTCGGTGGTCACCACGGTCGACTGGCTCGACGACATCACGACGCTGTTCCCGAAGGAGACGATCGAGCGGCTGCAGCGCGACGCCGTGGAGCGGTACGAGATCCACGACGTCGTCACCGACCCCGCGGTCCTCGCCCGGGTCGAGCCCAACCCGACGCTGCTGCGAGCCGTCCTGCGCACCAAGCACCTGATGAACCCCGACGTGCTGGTGCTGGCGCGCAGGATCGTCGACAAGGTCGTGCGGCAGCTGGTGGAGAAGCTCGCGACGCAGGTACGGCACGCGTTCTCCGGGGCACGGTCCCGCAGCGCGAGCCGGTTCAAGGTCGCCAGGAACTTCGACGTGAAGCGCACCCTGAGGGCGAACCTCGGGCGGTACCGGCCGCAGGAGCGGAAGGTGTACGTCGAGTCCGCGTACTTCATCGCGCGGACGCGCCGGCACCTGGACCGGTGGCAGGTGATCCTGCTCGTCGACCAGTCGGGGTCGATGACGGGCAGCGTCATCCACTCGGCCGTCACCGCGGCGTGCCTGTGGGGGCTGCCGGGCGTGAAGACGCACCTCGTCGCGTTCGACACGGCGGTGGTGGACCTGACCGCGGACGTCGACGACCCGGTGGAGCTGCTGATGAAGGTCCAGCTCGGCGGCGGCACCGACATCGCGCGGGCGGTCGACTACGGCGCCGGGCTGATCGAGCAGCCGCGCCGCGCGATCCTGGTCGTGATCAGCGACCTGTACGAGGGGCCCACCGGCGGCGAGCGGCTCGTCCGTCTCGTCAGGGACGTCACGGCCCAGGGGACGAAGGTGCTGTGCCTGGCGGCGCTGGACGAGGACGCCGACCCGGCGTTCGACCGGGACATGGGCGCCCGCCTCGCCGACGCCGGCGCCTCCGTCGGTGCCATGACCCCGGGCGAGCTGGCGGCGTACGTCGCGGAGCAGGTGGCCCGATGAGAGCGGACCTTCTCGCGCTGACCCAGGAGTCGCTCGCCGCGCTCACCAACCGGGGCCTGGTCAAGCGCGCGACGAGGGAGGTCGAGCAGGCCCCGCCGGTCATCGGCGAGGATCCCGACGGCACGGTCCGCGGCACCTACCCGGACGGCCCCGAGACCGCGCTCCCACAGGGCGGCCTCGAGAAGGGCAGCTGCACCTGCGGCGCGACCGGGATCTGCCGGCACATCGTGGGCCTCGTCATCGCGTACCAGAGCGGCAACGAGCCAACGGAAGACGTCACGCGATGGTCGCCGGGGGTGTTCACCGACGAGCAGCTCGAGGCGCGGATCGGGGCGCGGCAGCTCAACGCGGCGCGGCGGGCGCACCGGGCCGGGTACGTCGCCCGCGTCCACCGGCCCTCCGCGGCGGACCCGGCGCCGCGGGTGGAGCTCGGCTCTGCGACGGTCCGGTTCCTGGTTCCCGGAGATCTCGGGTTCGTGCACACGGACGCGGTCGCCGGGGTCCGCGACGACGTCATCGCGCTCGCCGTGTGGGCGTTCCAAGCCGCCGACGCGAAAGCCGCCGACGCGAAAGCCGCCGACGCGAAAGACCCGAAGGCCGCCGATACAAAGGGTGCGAAAGCCGCCGCGGAAGCGGCCGACACAGAAGCCGCGACAGGTGCAAACGCCGACGGGCAGGACGTGCAGGTCGACGTCGGAGGGCCGGCCACCGCCGACACCGGGACCGACGCGTCCCTCGACGCCGCGGTACACCTCGCCGGCGAGATCCTGCTCACCGGCGCGACCCACGTCGGCCCCGGGCTGGCGGCCACGGTCGCCGAGGTGCGGCAGCGCCTGGACCGGGCCGGGCTGCGCTGGCCGCTGCTCGCCGTCGGCGACCTCGAGGAGCAGCTCGCGGCGTACGGGCAGCGCGCCACCTCCTACAGCCACGAACGGCTCGCCGGGCTGGTCGCCGAGCTGCACGCCAGGCACCGCGCGGTCACCAGCCGGCGTCACGCCCTTCCGGCAGGTCCCGGCGCCGGCCTGCGGGCCAGGATCCTCGGCACGCGGGAGGCCGCGGAGACCCCGATGCGCCGCGCCCGGCTCGACGGGCTCGGCTGCCGGCTCAGGACCGTCGGCGACGAGACGCAGGTCGAGATCTACTTCGCCCACGCGGACAGCGCCACCGTGCTGGTGCTGCGCCGGCCGCACCGGGAAGGCGGCCGGGTCGCCGGAGCCACCGCCGCCCAGCTCGCCGGCGGCACCGTCGTGACCGAGTCGGCGGTCCGCAGCGCCAGCCGCACCGTGCGCCTCGCCACCAGCCGCGTCGCGAAGACCACCGTCACCCCGTCGCAGGGCATGTGGACGGCCCTGCCGGACGCGCTCGTCGTGCGGGACCTGCGGGAGCTCGCCGCGCACCTCGACGGGCTCCCGCCGCGGGTCGTGCGGCCCAGGGTCGAGGCGGAGCTGGTGCGCGTCGTGGAGGTCGCGGAGGTCCGGTCCGTGCACTACTCCCCGGGCGCCCAGCGGCTCGACGCCGTCGTCGCGGCCCCGGCCGGCGGGGTGGCGACGATCACCGCGACCCACACCGCGGCCGCGCCCGGCGCCCTCGACGCGATCGCCGCGGCGCTGCGGGGTCCGGTCCGGGCCGTCGCCGGCATCGTCGGCAGGACCCGCGGCGTGATCACCGTCGAGCCGCTCGGGTTCGCGGTCGGTGACGACGCCGTCGTGGTCCCCGACCTGGCGCCGGCGGGCGGGTTCCGGGTCGACGGCGGGCCGGTGCTCGACGAGGACCCGCTCCGGCACGCGGTCGGCGCGGCCTCGGCGCTGCTCGCCGAGGTGCCCCACCGGGGCCTGCGGATGCTGCCGCCGACGTTCGCGGGCCGGCTGCGCGACGCGGAGCAGACGTTGCTGCGGGTCGGGCTGCGCCGCGCGGCCGCCTCGGTCGGCGCCCTGCGGGAAGGGCTGGGACCCGACCCGGACGACGCGACCGTGCGTCTCTGGGTCGACGCGTACGTGCGGCTGCTGGTCACCGCCGAGCTGCAGTGACCCGGCCGTGACGGACCGTCGAGGCGGCGGCGGTTTTGTCCGGTCTGCGTGTGCCGATTCTGGGCCGCAAGAGGGATCACATCCGCCCGACGGCGTGTCGATCATGAACCGTGGCTAGGCTGACGCGCCGGAAGTGAAGGACAGCTGAACAGGGGGGCGCAGCATGGCCGACTCGTTCGTGCATCTCCATGTGCACACCGAGTACTCCATGCTCGACGGAGCGGCGCGACTGAAGGACATGTTCAAGGAGGCGAACCGTCTCGGCATGCCCGCCGTCGCGATCACCGACCACGGCAACATGCACGGCGCGTACGACTTCTACAAGCAGGCGACCGCCGCCGGCGTCACCCCGATCCTCGGCGTCGAGGCCTACGTCGCGCCCGAGTCGCGGCTGCACAAGCAGCGCGTCAAGTGGGGCCGTCCCGACCAGAAGGACGACGACGTGTCCGGCTCCGGCGGGTACACGCACAAGACCATCTGGGCGAAGAACAGGACCGGCCTGCACAACCTGTTCCGGCTCAACTCGCGGGCGTCGATCGAGGGGCACTTCGTGAAGTGGCCCCGGATGGACATGGAGATCATCGCCGAGCACGCCGAGGGCCTGATGGCCACGACCGGCTGCCCGTCCGGCGAGGTCCAGACGCGGCTGCGGCTCGACCAGTTCGACGAGGCGCTGAAGGCCGCCGCGAAGTACCAGGAGATCTTCGGCAAGGACAACTACTTCCTCGAGGTCATGGACCACGGCCTCGACATCGAGCGGCGCGTCCGCGAGGGCCTGACCGAGATCAGCAAGCGGCTCAACATCCCGCCGGTCGTCACCAACGACTCGCACTACACGCACCAGGCCCAGGCCGAGGCGCACGACGTGCTGCTGTGCGTGCAGACGGCGGCCAACATCAACGACCCGAACCGGTTCCGGTTCGGCGGGTCGGGCTACTACCTGAAGTCCGCCGACGAGATGCGCGCCGTCGACGGCTCCGACCTGTGGCAGCAGGGCTGCCGCAACACGCTGCTGGTCGCCGAGAAGGTCGACACCGACGGCATGTTCAAGGAGCGCAACCTGATGCCGCGCTTCCCGGTGCCGGAGGGGGAGACCGAGGAGTCGTTCTTCCGGGCCGAGGTCGCCCGCGGGATGGCGCGCCGGTTCCCCGACGGCATCGACGAGGAGCACCAGCGGCAGGCCGACTACGAGACCGACATGATCGTGAAGATGGGCTTCCCGGCCTACTTCCTCGTCGTGTCCGACTTCATCCTGTGGGCGAAGAACCAGGGCATCGCCGTCGGCCCGGGGCGTGGCTCGGCCGCCGGCAGCCTGGTGGCGTACGCGATGGGCATCACCGACCTCGACCCGCTGCCGCACGGCCTGATCTTCGAACGGTTCCTGAACCCCGACCGTATCTCGATGCCCGACATCGACATCGACTTCGACGAGCGCCGGCGCGGCGACGTCATCCGGTACGTGACGGACAAGTGGGGCGAGGACCGGGTCGCGCAGATCGCCACCTTCGGCACGATCAAGGCCAAGGCCGCCATCAAGGACTCGGCGCGGGTCCTGGGCTACCCGTTCGCGGTCGGCGACCGGATCACCAAGGCGATGCCGCCCGCGGTGATGGGCAAGGACATCCCGCTCACCGGCATCTTCGACCCGAACCACCCGCGCTACTCCGAGGCGGTCGAGTTCCGCGCGCTGTACGAGAGCGACCCCGACGTCAAGAAGGTCGTCGACACGGCGAAGGGCATCGAGGGGCTGATCCGCCAGACGGGTGTCCACGCCGCCGGCGTCATCATGTCCGCCGAGCCGCTGATCGAGCACGTGCCGCTGATGCGCCGCGACGCCGACGGCGCGATCATCACGCAGTTCGACTACCCGACGTGCGAGACGCTCGGGCTGCTGAAGATGGACTTCCTCGGCCTGCGCAACCTGACGATCATCGACGACGCGGTCAAGAACATCGAGCGCAACCACGGCATCAAGCTCGACCTGCTCAGCCTTTCGCTGGACGACAAGGCCGCCTACGAGCTGCTCGCCCGCGGCGACACCCTCGGCGTGTTCCAGCTCGACGGCGGGCCGATGCGCTCGCTGCTGCGGCTGATGAAGCCCGACAACTTCGAGGACATCTCCGCGGTCCTGGCGCTGTACCGCCCGGGCCCGATGGGTGCGAACTCGCACACCAACTACGCGCTGCGCAAGAACGGGCAGCAGGAGATGACGCCGATCCACCCGGAGCTGGAGGAGCCGCTCCAGGAGATCCTGGGCCCCACGTACGGGCTGATCGTCTACCAGGAGCAGGTGCAGCGCGCCGCGCAGAAGCTCGCCGGCTACACCCTCGGCCAGGCCGACCTGCTGCGCCGGGCCATGGGCAAGAAGAAGAAAGAGGTCCTGGAGAAGGAGTTCGTGCCGTTCAGCGACGGCATGAAGGCCAACGGCTACAGCGCCGACGCGATCAAGAAGCTGTGGGATGTGCTCGTCCCGTTCGCCGACTACGCGTTCAACAAGGCGCACACGGCCGGCTACGGGCTCGTCTCGTACTGGACGGCGTACCTCAAGGCGAACTACCCGGCGGAGTACATGGCCGGGCTGCTGACCAGCGTCGGCGACGACAAGGACAAGATGGCCCTGTACCTGTCGGAGTGCCGGCGGATGGGCATCGACGTGCTGCCGCCGGACGTCAACACGTCCGCGGGCCCGTTCACGCCGGTCGGCAAGGACATCCGCTTCGGCCTCGCCGCCGTGCGCAACGTCGGCCACAACGTCGTCGACGCGATCGTGCGGTGCCGGCAGGCCGCGCCGTACAAGGACTTCCACGACTTCCTGTCGAAGGTCGACGCCGTCGCCTGCAACAAGAAGACGATCGAGTCGCTGATCAAGGCCGGCGCGTTCGACTCGATGGGCCACCCGCGCCGCGGGCTCCTGGCGATCCACGCCGACGCGATCGACGCGTACGCGGACATCAAGAAGAACGAGGCGATCGGCCAGTTCGACCTCTTCGGCGACGCGTTCGGCGGCGACGACACCGGCGGCGGCGCCCCCGCCATGACCGCCGCGATCCCGCAGATCGAGTGGGACAAGCGGGAGCTGCTCACGTTCGAGCGGGAGATGCTCGGCCTGTACGTGTCCGACCACCCCCTGTTCGGCCTCGAGTCGGTACTCGCCAAGGCCGCGGACACGGCGATCAGCAGCCTGTCGGAGGAGGGCTCGGTGCCGGACGGCGCCGTCATCACCCTCGCCGGGATGCTGACCGGCGTGCAGCGGCGCATCACCAAGCAGGGCAAGCCGTGGGCGTCGGCGAGCCTGGAGGACCTCGGCGGTGCCGTCGAGGCGCTGTTCTTCCCCAACACGTACGAGCTCGTCGGCCAGTACATCGCCGAGGACGCGATCGTCGTGGTCAAGGGCCGCGTCGACCGGCGGGACGAGACGCCGCGGCTCATGGCGATGGACCTGTCGATGCCCGACGTCACCACCGCGGACGAGAACCGGCCGGTGGTGCTGTCGCTGCCGGCGAACCGGTGCACGCCGCCGCTGGTCGACCGGCTCAAGGAGATCCTGCTCAACCACCCCGGCAAGGCCGAGGTGCACGTGAAGCTCAGCCACGGCTCGCGGATCACCCTGCTGCGCCTCGGCCCGTACCGGGTCGAGCCGACCACCGCCCTGAAGGGCGACCTGAAAGCGCTGCTCGGCCCCAACAGCTTCTCGTAGAACGGTCGCGATAGGGTCGGCGGGTGCAGACGTCGCGTCGGTCGCTGTGGCTCTCGCGGCGCGCCCGCTGGTCCGCCGCGGTCGTCGCGGTCCTCGTCGCCGCCGTGCTCGCCGGCGCGTTCGTCTACCGGCTCAACCAGCGGCCGTATGCGTTCGACCGGCTGACCCGCACCGGCGAGGCCGCGTTCCCCGGCGCCGTCGAGGGGCCCGGCCTGCGCGCGTTCCTGGACAGCGGCCGGGCGTTCGTCGGCTACCAGGCCGGTGATGGGCGCTTCCACCTGCGCGCGGTCGACGTCGACAAGCCCGGCGAGCCCCCGATCTGGATCAACTCGGCCCTCACCGCCGTCGAGTCGTTCGGCTTCGCCCGCGGCTCGGTGATCGTCACCGGCGCCCCGGACACCGCCGGACACCGCACGATCACCCTGCTCAACGCGAACAACGGGGTGCCGTTCATCAGGTTCGACGTCGTCGCCGGGGACCGCTGGGAGCTCGTCGGCAAGTACTTCGTGCGGTACCGCGGCGCCGACCACAAGCTCGTCGTCACCGACGTCGGCACGCAGAAGGAGATCGCGACCCTCGACCAGCCGGGTGGCGCCGGCAGCTTCTGGCTGACCGACAACTGGAGCCACCAGCAGGTCCCGACGTCGCCGGACGGCGCCGCCCTCGACGAGCCGCTGACCGTCGACCCGCACCTGGTCCGCGCCGTCGCCGGCGGCGGCATCGAGGTGATCAGCCTGTCCAGCGGCAAGCCGGACGACGCCGCGCCGGCCGTCGCCGCGCCCGAGGACCTCGTGTACCCGTACGAGGAGCAGGTCTTCGTCGCCGGATCCGGCCCCGGGTACCGGATCCAGGCCCGCGACCGGTTGAGGCTCGACAAGGTGCAGTGGACGTGGACGTCACCGGACCCGCAGGTGCGGGTGCGGTCGCTCGCCGCGTGCGGGGAGCGGCGGGTCTGCGCGGTCGAGGAGCACCGGGTGACCGCGCTGGACATCCGCACCGGCGAGGTCGCGTTCCGCGTCGACGTCGACGCGCCCCGCACCCTGCTGCCCGTCGGCGAGCGGCTGATGCTCCGCGACGCCGACGGCGCGGTGCTGCTCGACGACGCGGGGCAGGTCGTGCGGCGCTGGCCCGGCCGGCGCGCCGCCCGCCTCGACGACGGCAGCTACCTGCTGCTGCCGGTCGACGTGCCGGCCGGGCCGTACACCTGGCTCGGCGTGCAGGCCGACAACGGCGCGACCCGCGACCTCGGCGCCCTGGACGTGCCGGTCGACACGTGCACCTGGAGCCACACGTACCTGGCCTGCGCGGCGGCGCCCGGACGGTTCGTCTTCTACCGGGTCAGGACGCCCTGGTACTCGGGGCGGCTCTGACGGCCCGGCGCCGCGCCAGCCGGAAGATCGCGACCGCGCCGATCGCCACCCACACGACGTTGAGCACCGCGGACGGCCACGCGCCGTTGACGGCCGAGTTGAGCGCCAGGGCCGCGCCGCCGGTGATGTTGAGGCCCTGGAACACGGCACCGTCGCCGGTGATCCGTTTCGTGGAGACGAGGGCGTACGCGGCGAGCAGCCCGGCCGCGCCCGCCCAGCCGATCAGGGCGATCACGACAGCACCGCGTAGGCGCGGACGGTGAACGTGCCCATGCCGGCGATCCGCGGCGGCACCGCCGTGAACCGGAACCCGTCGACCGGCAGCCGGTCCAGGTCGTTGAGGTGCTCCACGACGTAGATGCCGGCGTCGAGCAGGCCGGTGTGCGCGGGGCGGGTCAGGTCGGCGACGTCGTCGATGTTGACCGAGTCGATGCCGACGAGCGCCGGGCCCCTTTGTACCAGCCATTCGACGGCGTCGCGGGTCAGGAACGGCGCGTCCGGGTCGCCGTATGCGGGCTTCCCGAAGTGCTTCGACCAGCCGGTGCACACGAGGACGGCGCAGTCCGTGACGTCGCCGTACGCGCCGGCCTGCCGCTCCAGCAGCGCCGCGTCGACCGCGCGGACACCGGTCGCGTCGACGAGGACGCCGGGCAGGTCCGCGACCCGTTCGAGGGGGACGTCGGTGAGGTCGCCGCGGCCCTCGAAGCGGTGCGCGGGCGTGTCCAGGTAGGTGCCGGTGTTGGCGATCAGGTCGATGCGGCCGATCTGGAAGTCGGTCCCGGGCGCATACCTGCCGCGGGCGTCCTCGCGGGACAGGTAGTCGCTGATCACGGGCCCGGGCATGCCCGGATAGGTGACCAGGCCGGCGTGGACGGGGTGGCTCAGTTCGATGAAGCGTCGCACACCTGCGATCGTGGCAGACAGCGCAGCTAACGTGTGAGCGAGAATTCCTACAGTTGCACTGAAGCAGGACTGCATGAACCTGGACCCGCGCCGCCTCGCGGTGCTCGCCGCGATCGCCCGCCGCGGCACCCTCGCCGGCGCCGCCGCGGCGCTGCACGTCACCCCGTCGGCGGTGTCGCAGCAGCTCGCGCAGCTGGAGCACACCGTCGGCCGGCCGCTGGTGGACCGGTCCGGGCGGCGCGCCGTGCTCACCGCCGCCGGCCGGGTCCTCGCCGTCCGCGCCGAGGCGATCGAGCGGGAGCTGGCCGAGGCGGAGCGGGAGCTGGTCGCCATGTCGGGCCGCGCCGCCGGGTTCGTGCGTGTCGGCGCGTTCGCGACCGTGATCCGGCACCTGCTGATCCCCGCGATGGCCCGCCTCGCCCGCGACCACCCCGACGTGACCTGCTCGATCACCGAGCTCGACGGCCCGCCCGCGCTGCGCGAGCTGCGCCTCGGCGGCCTCGACGTGACCATCACCGAGCGCGACGCCTCGCTGGGCCTGGAGTCGCGGCGGCAGGTGAGCGTGGTGCCGCTCGGCGAGGACCCGTACCGGGTCGTGGTGCCCGCGGACTGGCCGCCCGTGCTCTCCTACGGCGACCTCGCCGACCGCCCGTGGATCGCCGGGCCGCCGACGTCGACGACCGGGCAGGTCCTGGACCGGCTCGGCCGCGAGCGCGGCTTCACCCCGCGGCGGGTGCACGCGTGCGTCGACTACCCGGTCGTGCTCGCGCTCGTCGCCGCGGGGCACGGCGCCACCATCGTGCCGGACCTGGCGCTCCGTGACGCGTTGGCGGCGGGTGTACGGGTGACCGACCTGCCCGTCGCGGGCGCCCGGCGGCTGGACGCGCTGGTCACGGCGGGCAGGGCGGCCCTGCCGGCGGTGACGGCGCTGCTGTCGGTGCTAGTAGATTGACATGTGCACGTGGTTGGTGTGGTCGCTGCTCGGGTCGCCCTGGCCGCTGTTGTAGGCGTGCCAGCCGCCCGCCGGCGTCCAGATCTGCTTGAACCAGATCACGTACATCACGCCCAGCGCCTGCGCGTTCTTGATCAGCCACGCGGCGAGCTGGGTGCCGTACTCCTTCGACGCGCCCGCCGCCACCCCGCCGAAGCCCTTCACGTCGGCGGCGAAGTCGCAGGCCCGGCCCTTCGGGTGCTCGTAGGGCTCGCCCGGTGCCCGCCAGCACGACACGAAGCGCAGGAACCCGGCCCTGCGCACCTCCTGCAGCGCGTGCAGGGTCCGCGGGGTGAGGCAGCCGCCGGTCGTCGGGTCGTCGGTGCCGCACGACTCCGCCGCCCAGGAGCCGTCGGCCAGGCGCGGCGCGGGCCCGGCCACCTTGGTCGTGGTCTTGCCGCTCCACGTGGTGGACACGTCGACGGCGGCCATCGACTGGGCGAGCGCCTCCTCCAGGTCGGCCTTCTGCTTCGCCATCACCGCCATGCTCGCCCGCTGCGTGCCGACCTCGGCGTCGATCGTCGCCTTCGTCCTGATCAGCTCGGTCCGCATCGCCGTCAGCCGGGTGAGCCGGGCGGCGTTGCGCCGGGCGATGACCTCCAGGGTGCTCACCCGGTCGGCGAAGACCCCCGGCGTCCGGCTGTCCAGCAGCGTCGCCGCGCTGCGCAGCCCGCCGCCGTTCTGGTAGGCGGCGACCGTCATCGTCTGGGTCTCGTCGCGCAGCTTCGCGTACTCCGGCTCCAGCTTCTGCTGCTGCTCCTCGAGGGCCTGCTGCCGTTGCAGGGACGCCGTCAGGGCGTTCTGCGCGTCGATGTAGGCGTGGTTCGCCTCGTCGAGCTTCCGCATCAGGGCAGGGTCGCCCCCCTCGCCGGCGTTCGCGGGCGAGGCCGTGCCGAGCACCACGGTCGGGGTGAGCAGGATCGCGAGCGCTGTCACGACGGCGACGATCCACGGAGGTCTGGACATACTGTCCCTCCATCGGCCGCCGAGCGGGTGAGCTGACGGATTCGGGCCGGAATCATCGTCCAGGGTGGTGGACTAGCCTCCTAGGAAGGATTGGGGGACATGAACCGGGTCATTGAGGGGTAACCGGTCAAAGTCAAGGCAAGCAACGGAAGGGGTCTCGGACATGTCGAGAAGTGCTACGAGCACACCGGCCACCGTCGAGGACTGCCTGCGCGTCGGCGCCGGCTTCTCCCAGGGCGACAGGGTCTGGATCGCCGAGCAGTTCGCCACGCTCGACACCCAACTGGCCGCGTTCCCGGTCGACGCGACGGAGATCGAGGTGTCGGTGAAGGACCGCAACGCCCGGGGCCAGAAGGTCACCCTCGAGTGCTGGACCCCCGGCCACCCGAAGGCGGTGGCCACATCGACGGAGGAGGACCTGCACGCCGCCATCCTGGAGGTCCGCGACGACCTGCGCCGGCGCCTGGCAGACGCCAAGACCCGGCAGGTGCCGCGCCACAACCGTCACCTCCGCGAGAGCACGATCGCTGACGTCATCTCCCCCGAGCTGATCCCGCGCCCCAGCACCTGAGCGCGCGGTGTCTCGCGGCCCGGCCACCGGCTTTCCGGTGACCGGGCCGCCGCCGTCATCGGCGTCACGGGCTTTCAGCACGGTGGTGCGGAGCCGTCACGGGCTTACGACGCGGGTGGTGCGGAGCCGTCACGGGCTTACAGCGCGGGTGGTGCGGGGCCGTCACGGGCAGGCGGCGTCGCGGTACAGCGTGCCGGTCGTGACGTGCTCGTCGAGCGCGGCCTTCACGACGAGGCGCTCCAGGCCGTCCAGGAAGCCGAGGGGTCCGCGCTCGCCGAGGAACCCGTGCTCGGCGCACAGCATCAGCTCCGCGGTGTCGCTCAGGTCGGTGAGGAACATGAAGAAGTTGGCGCCCTTGGGCAGGCGGTCGATGACGGGGGCGCGCAGCTTCGTCGCCGGCAGCGCCGCGTGGATCGCGTCGGCGAGGTCGGCCGGCGGCGCGGGCGGCGGCTGGTCCTGCGCGACGAAGCGGGTGTCGTTGAAGAAGCAGTAGCCGTCGGGTGTGATCCCGCTGCGGGCGGCGATCTCGGCGAACAGCGACTCGAGCCGGCGTGGGTCGTACTCGCAGTGGGCGTAGGCCAGGAGCGCGGCGTCCGAGGCGCGGTGCAGCAGGTCGCCGACGGTCTCGGTAGGGCGGCCGGTGAAGTCGAGCCGGAAGAGCGCGTTCTGGTTGAAGGCGCCGACCAGCGCGCGGCTCGCCGGCCGGAAGCGGGTCGCCACGATCATGCGGAGCAGGGCCTCGGTCTCGCCGGTGTACGCCGCGAGCTGCAGCGCCGTCCCGGCCAGCAGCACCGTCGCCGGTGGGACGCCGGCCCGGGCGGCGAGCCCGTTCGCGGCGAGCGCCAGGGCTGGGGACTGGATCAGCCCCCAGTCGAGGTTGGGCGGCCGGCCGTCGCGGACGCTCTCGATCATGCGGGTGGGGACGCCGGTGAGGTGTTTCGCCCAGTAGTCGAGCGCCTTCGCCTCTCTGCGCAGGCCGACGGCGGACGTCTCGTACCCGACGCGCTGCAACGGCTGCTGGCCCGGCTCGGCCGCGACCGGTGGGTCCTGCAGCAGGTTGAGCAGGTCGCCGCGGACGATCGCGAAGCTCCCGCCGTCGACGGCCATGTGGCTGGCGGCGAGCAGGACGGTGACCGGGGCGTCGTCGCGGACCAGGATCGCGACCCGGAGCGGCAGGTCGGCGCCGATGTCGAACCACGGGGCGCGCAGCGCCTCCCCGAGCTCCGCGGCAGCCTCGTCGGTGCCGCGGTCGCCGATGTCGTGGACCCGCAGCGGGATGTCGCCCTCGCCGACGACCCGCTGCCGGGGGCCTTCGGGGGTGTCGGCGTACAGGGTGTGCAGCGAGTCGTGCCGCTCGACGAGCCGCCGGAGGGCCGCGAGCACGCTGCCGAGGTCGTTGTGCGGCGGGACGGGGCACCGGGTGAGCAGGTTGAGGGTCGAGTCGCGCGGTGGCAGCCAGCGCAGCACGTCCCAGATCGCGACCTGGGCCCAGATGAGCGGGCCCTCAGCGGCGCGGCCGGTGTTGAAGTGCACGCTGGTGGGGTACGCGGGCATGGGTCACCTTCCGCCGAGGCCGGACCGGGTCAGGGGGTGAGCGTGGGTGAGCGCCTAAAAGCTACGACCGGTGTTGAACTTTTTCAATCGTCCGTACGAATCTTGCCAACCTGGCTCGGGTCGGCAAACAATGGCGCAGTTCGATAGGTTGGTGTGTATGTGGCGGATCACCGTGGACCACACGTGCATCGGCTCGGGCAGCTGTCAGGGCATCGCCCCGGACCGCTTCGAGCTGGACGACGTCGAGGGCCGGGCCCACCCGGTCGACCAGGACGTGGCCCCCGACGACGAGGCCGTCCTCGACGCGATGGCCTCCTGCCCCATGGAGGCGATCAGCGTCGTCGACCTCACCACCGGCAGACCCGTCGAGATCTAGCGGTCGGTGAGGGCCGGCCCGGTTGGACACGGGGGCGGCGGAGGTTGAATGCTCGTCGGTGTGAGCAGGTCGACCGGTCAGCGTCTTCTCGGGCCCGATCTGGCGGGCCTGCTGGGCATCGCGGCGTTCCGCACCGGTGACTTCCCCCGGGGCCGTGACGTTCCTGTCCACCCCCGTGCACGAGCTGCGCGCGCAGGGCCGCATGAGCCTGCTCGCGGAGGCGCTCGCGATCCGGGCGTGGGCCGAGATCTGCCTGGGCACGTTCGACGCGGCGAGCTCGGCGGTCGAGGCGATGCGGCTCGCGGACGAGACGGGCCAGTCGCTGTGGGCCGCGACCGCCCGCATCGCCGTGGCCCTGATCGACGGCGTGGGCCGCGGCTGGGACACGCACCACGTCCTGCTCGCGGAGGCCGAGCACACGGCGCTGCGGACCCCGAACGCGGCGTCGTCGCTGCTCGCCGGCGTGCAGCTGGCCCGCGGAATCGCCGAGCTGGGCGCGAACCGGCCCGAGCCGGCGTACCGCGAGCTGCTGCGCGTGTTCCAGCCCGCGGATCAGGCCTTCCAGCGGGTGCAGCAGGTGTGGACGATCCCCGCGCCGGGCAGGCCGCTGTTCGAGGCGGCCACCGCGAACTTCGACCCGCACTCCCCGGCGAAGGTCGCCACCGACAACCAGACCCGCGGCCCGCTGCTGCTGATCGCCAGCGGCAAGGACCACACCGTCCCCGAGTCGGTGACCCGGGCGACCCTCAGGCAGTACCGCCACTCCGAGGCCGTCACCGACCTCGTCACGTTCCCGGACCGGGCGCACTCGCTGACCATCGACTCCGGCTGGCGCGAGGTGGCGGACACCTGCCTGACCTGGCTGAAGCAGCAGTCCCTGTGAACCTCGGCCGCACCGGCCGGCGAGCCGTCGCGACCGGAAGGGCCGTCTGAGGTTCGCTACGCCGAGCGGTGGAAGGCGGCGAGGATGGCGTCGGCGGCCTGGCCGGGGGTCATCGTGCCGGCGCGGACCTGGGCCTCCAGGTCGGGGGCGAGGGCCCGCACGTCGGTGTCGGCGCGCAGCCGGTCCAGGAGGGTCGCGCGGGCGGTCTCCCAGATCCACGCGACCCGCTGGGCCTCGCGGTGGCGGTCGAGGGCGCCTGAGGACGACAGGTGGTCGTGGTGGGCCTCGAGGCGGGACCAGAGGTCGGGCAGGCCGGCGCCGGTGAGGCCGCTGCAGGTGACGACCGGCACCTGCCAGTCGCGGGCGCCGGACGTGTGCAGCAGGCGCAGCGCGCCGGCGAGCTCGCGGGCGGCCTTGCGGGCGTCGGGCTCGTGCGGGCCGTCGGCCTTGTTGACGGCGATGACGTCGGCGAGCTCCAGGACGCCCTTCTTGATGCCTTGCAGCTGGTCGCCGGTACGGGCGAGCGCCAGCAACAGGAACGTGTCGACCATCCCTGCCACGGCGGTCTCGGACTGGCCGACGCCGACGGTCTCGACGAGGACGACGTCGTAGCCCGCCGCCTCGACGACGGTCATCGCCTCGCGGGTCGCGCGGGCCACGCCGCCGAGGGTGCCCGACGTGGGCGACGGCCGTACGAAGGCGGCGTCGTCGACGGCGAGGCGGGCCATCCGGGTCTTGTCGCCGAGGATGCTGCCGCCGGTGCGGGTCGAGGACGGGTCGACGGCGAGGACCGCGACCCGGTGCCCGGCACCGGTGAGGAACGTGCCGAGCGCGTCGATGAACGTGGACTTGCCGACGCCGGGGACGCCCGTGACGCCGACGCGGCGGGCCCGGCCCGCGTGCGGGGTCAGCGCGACGAGCAGCTCCTGCGCCTGGGCGCGGTGGTCGCGGCGGGTCGACTCCACGAGGGTGATCGCCCGCCCGATCGACGCGCGGTGCCCGGCGAGCACCCCCTCCAGGAGCGCGGTCACCGGCGCAGTTGCGCGAGCAGGTCCAGGGCCGCGGAGGCGATCACCGTGCCCGGCGGGAAGATCGCGGCGGCGCCGGCGGCGCGCAGCTCGTCGAAGTCCTGCTGGGGGATGACGCCGCCGACGATGACGAGGATGTCGTCGCGGCCGAGGGCGGCGAGGGCGTCGCGCAGCGCGGGGACGAGGGTGAGGTGCCCGGCGGCGAGGGAGTTGACGCCGACGATGTGCACGTCGGCCTCGACCGCCTGGCGGGCCACCTCGTCCGGCGTCTGGAAGAGCGGGCCGACGTCGACGTCGAAGCCGAGGTCGGCGAACGCGGTCGCGACGACCTTCTGGCCGCGGTCGTGGCCGTCCTGGCCCATCTTCGCGACGAGGATGCGGGGGCGGCGCCCCTCCTCCTCGGCGAACTCGGCGGTGGCGGCGCGGACCCGGTCGATGAGCTCGTCGTTGCCGGCTTCGTCGCGGTACACCCCGGAGATGGTACGGATCTGCGCCGTGTGCCGCCCGAACACCTTCTCCAGGGCGTCGGAGATCTCCCCGACGGTGGCGTGCGCGCGGGCCGCCGCGACCGACAGCTCCAGCAGGTTGCCGTCCGACGCGGCGCCGGCCGACAACGCGTCCAGGGCGGCCTGCGTCGCGGCGGAGTCGCGGGAAGCGCGCAGCCGCGCGAGCTTCGCCAGCTGCTGGGCGCGGACGGAGGAGTTGTCGACCTTCAGGACCTCGATCGGCTCGTCGGCGTCGGGCCGGTACTTGTTGACCCCGATCACCGGCTGCCGGCCGGAGTCGATGCGGGCCTGGGTGCGGGCCGCCGCCTCCTCGATGCGCAGCTTCGGGATGCCCTCGTCGATGGCGCGGGCCATGCCGCCGGCCGCCTCGACCTCCTGGATGTGCTGCCAGGCGCGGGCCGCGAGGTCGTGGGTGAGGCGCTCCACGTATGCGCTGCCGCCCCACGGGTCGATGACCCTGGTCGTGCCGGACTCCTGCTGCAGCAGCAGCTGCGTGTTGCGGGCGATGCGGGCGGAGAAGTCGGTCGGCAGCGCCAGGGCCTCGTCGAGGGCGTTGGTGTGCAGCGACTGGGTGTGGCCCTGGGTGGCGGCCATCGCCTCGACGCAGGTGCGGACCACGTTGTTGAACACGTCCTGCGCGGTCAGCGACCAGCCGGACGTCTGGCAGTGCGTGCGCAGGCTCAGCGACTTGGGGTTCTTCGCGCCGAACTCGCGCACCAGCTTCGCCCACAGCAGCCGGCCGGCGCGCAGCTTCGCGACCTCCATGAAGAAGTTCATGCCGATGGCCCAGAAAAACGACAGCCGCGGCGCGAACACGTCGACGTCGAGGCCGGCGTCGCGGCCTGCGCGCAGGTATTCGACGCCGTCGGCCAGGGTGTAGGCGAGCTCCAGGTCGGCGGTCGCCCCGGCCTCCTGGATGTGGTAGCCGGAGATGGAGATCGAGTTGAACTTCGGCATCTTCTCCGAGGTGTACCGGAAGATGTCGCTGATGATCCGCATCGACGGCGCGGGCGGGTAGATGTAGGTGTTGCGGACCATGAACTCTTTGAGGATGTCGTTCTGGATCGTGCCGGACAGCTGCTCCGGCGCGACGCCCTGCTCCTCGGCGGCGACGATGTAGAGGGCGAGCACGGGGAGCACCGCCCCGTTCATCGTCATCGACACGCTCATCTTGTCCAGCGGGATGCCGTCGAAGAGCTGCCGCATGTCGAGGATGGAGTCGATCGCGACGCCGGCCATGCCGACGTCGCCGGCGACCCGCGGGTGGTCGGAGTCGTAGCCGCGGTGGGTGGCGAGGTCGAAGGCGACGGACAGGCCCTTCTGCCCGCCGGCGAGGTTGCGCCGGTAGAAGGCGTTGGACTCCTCGGCGGTGGAGAACCCGGCGTACTGGCGGACCGTCCACGGCTGCGTGGTGTACATCGTCGGGTAGGGCCCGCGCAGGAACGGGGCGATCCCCGGGTACGTGTCGAGGAAGTCGAGTCCGTCGAGGTCGGGTGCGCCGTGCACGCCGGCGACGTCGATGCCCTCCGGGGTCGGCCACGCCTCGGCGGGCTCCGGCGGGGTGGCGTCGACGCGGGGGGTGCCGAGGGCGACCTCGGTGAAGTCGGGGATCACGGCGCCACCAGTCCCAGGTCCAGATGTGTGCGGCGGAGCACGGCGAGTGCGTCGCAGCCGGTGTACAGGTAGTCGTCGACGTGCTCGTAGCCGGCAGGTCTCCCCGCCAGCCAGACGGTCTTGACGCCCTCGGCCTTCAACCGGCGGGCGGTGTCCTCGGCCTCCTCGGCGTAGGAACGGTCGGAGCCGCAGATGCACGCCACGGCCGGAGACGGTCCATTGTGGACTGTCCGGATGCCGCCGGCGGCGAACAGGTTGGCCGCGAACGACGCCCGCGCGGTGTGCGCCGCGACCGGGCCGAGCGTGACCAGGCTGACGACCTGGTCCGAGCCGTCGGCGGCGTCGCGCAGGGACTCGAACGCCTCGGCGTACCGGTGCCGTGGCAGCCCACCCGAGGGCGCCTGCGGCGCGGGGGAGCGGACCGGCCGCCGCTCCTCCAGGGACGCGAACTCGCTGACGCCGGTGATCGGGTCGAGGCGGTGCGCGATCCGGTCGGCGCGGCGCTGCCAGGTCGCGGCGACCCGGTCGGCGACGAGCCCGCCGCCGAGCGCGGCGCCCATCCCGCCGGCCCGCTCCACCTCGACGAACACGTCCCAGGCGGCGTGCGCGAGCGCGTCGGTCAGCGACTCCACGAACCACGAGCCGCCGGCCGGGTCGAGGACCCGCGCCACGTGCGCCTCCTCGACCAGCAGCGTCGAGGTGTTGCGCGCGATCCGCCGGGCGAAGCCGTCGGGCAGCCCGAGCCGCGCGTCGAACGGCAGCACCGTCACCGCGTCGGCGCCGCCGACCCCGGCGGCGAAGCAGGCGACGGTGGTGCGCAGCAGGTTCACCCACGGGTCGCGGGCCGTCATCATCGCCGCGCTCGTCACCGCGTGCTGCACCTGCGCGCCGAGGTGCGGCACGTCGCAGACGGTCGCGATCCTCGACCAGATCCGCCGCGCCGCCCGCAGCTTCGCGATCGTCGCGAACTGGTCCTGGCCGGCCGCGTAGCGGAACTCCAGCTGGCGCAGCGCCATGCCGGCGCTCATCCCCGCCTCGACGAACGCCCGCAGGTACGCGACCCCGGTCGCGGCGGCGAAGCCGAGCTCCTCGGCGTCGCTGCCGCCGGCCTCGTGGTAGGGGGTCGCGTCGACCGTCGCCACCGGCACGTGCCGTGGGGCCTGCTTCGCGAGCCGGCCCAGCATGCCGAGGTCGGCGGGCTCCCCGGTCTTCGCCTGCCACCCGAGCGGGTCGGCGCCGAGGTTGCCGCGCTTGTCGTCACCCGGCAGCCCGAGAAACACGCGCGCGGCGTCCTCCGTCGCGGCGCCGCAGTCGAGCACGACGGGGGCGAGGTCGAGGTACACGCCGTCGAGGACGTCGGGGATGCTGCCGGGCGCGATCCCGTCGAGCCAGATCGAGGTCGCCCCGTTCTCCAGGTCGGCGAGGATCGCCTCGCGGGTCGCCTTCGCGTCGGGGTCCGTGTGCCGTTGCCGCACGTCCCACGGCCGCGGCTGCGCGCTGCCGCCGCGGATGAACGGCGCCTGACCCGGCCACCCGGCCGCCGGCAACCCGGCCGCGTCGGCGGCGGTGTACAGCGGCGCCACCGCGATCCCGTCATAGGTGGCGCTGCCCAGCAGCTCCGCGACCGCCTCCGGCGGCGTGCCGTCGTCGGCGGCTCCGGTCTTGCG
This sequence comes from Dactylosporangium sp. NPDC050588, assembly GCF_040654975.1. NCBI lineage: Bacteria > Bacillati > Actinomycetota > Actinomycetes > Micromonosporales > Micromonosporaceae > Dactylosporangium > Dactylosporangium sp. NPDC050588. The sequence continues at coordinate 91,401 of NZ_JBFAJA010000020.1, forward strand.
CAGCACCGCCAGGGCCAGCCGCTGCCACTGCTCCAGGTCACCGTCGGCGAAGTCGGCGCCGAGGCGCACAGCCTCACTCATGACCGGATGTTAAGGGCCCGCGACGGCGACCCCGCAGCCGTTGTGAAATGGTCCACCCGTCGAATATCTCATCGTTTCGTCCCCTTCGCCGCTCCGACAAACCCCAGAAATGTGAAGCGCGGTGGACCGGACCACGCCTGGTCGCGCCGCGGGTGACCGCCCCGGTGGCTGGGGCGGTCACCCTGTGTGGCCCGGTGGGGCGTGGGTCAGGAGAAGTAGCGCAACCAGACGTAACCCCAGGCGATGACGGTGGTCATCACGGTGGTGACGATGCCGTAGCGGGTGAACTGCCAGAAGCTGATCGGCTCGCCGGAGCGGGCGGCGATGCCCAGCACGACGACGTTGGCGCTGGCGGCGACGGCGGTGCCGTTGCCACCGAAGTCGGCGCCGAGGGCGAACGCCCACCACAGCGACTGGCCGGTGGCCGGGTCGGGGGTGGTCGCCACGATGTCCTCCACGATCGGGGCCATCGTCGCCACGTACGGGATGTTGTCGAAGAACGCGCCGAGCACGGCGGATCCGAACAGCAGCCCGGTCGCGGCGAGGAACCAGTCGTCGCCGACCTGGCCGGTCGCCCAGGTGCCGATGCGGTGGATGACGCCGGTCTCGACGAGGCCGCCGACCATCACGAACAGGCCCATGAAGAACACCAGCGTCGACCACTCCACCTCCTCCAGGTAGGCGGCGGTGGGGACCTGGGACACGAGCACCATCAACCCGGCGCCGAGCAGCGCGATGATGGCCGGCTCGACGTGGATGACGGCGTGCAGCGCGAAGCCGGTGACGACCAGCCCGAGGACCGCCAGGCACCGGATCAGCAGCCGCCGGTCGGTGATCGACGCGCGCTCGTCCATGGCCATGACCTCGGCGACCCGCTCCGGGTGGTATTCGAAGCGCTTGCGGAACATGACCCACGCCAGCAGCACGAACAGCACGAACAGGACGACGACGATCGGTGCCATGTGCACGACGAAGTCGTTGAACGTCAGGCCGGCGCGGCTGCCGATGATGATGTTCGGCGGGTCGCCGATGAGGGTGGCGGCGCCGCCGATGTTGGAGGCGAGGGCCTCCGCGATCAGGTACGGCGCGGCCGGGATGCCCAGCTTGCGGCACACCAGCACGGTCACCGGCGCGACCAGCATGATCGTGGTGACGTTGTCGAGGAACGGCGACGCGACCGCGGTGATGACCATGAGCATCACGAGGAGTTTGTACGGCCGGCCGCCGGAGCGCTTCGCCGCCCAGATGGCGAGGAACTCGAAGACGCCGGTCTGCTTGATGACCCCGACGATGATCATCATGCCGAGCAGCAGGAAGATGACGTTCCAGTCGATGCCGGCGTGCTCGGAGAAGAACACGTCCTTGCCGGGCACCAGGCCCAGCAGGGCCATCATGCCGGCGGCGAACAGGGCGACGGCGACCCGGTGGACCTTTTCGGTGGCGATGAGGGCGAACGCGACCGTGAAGATGACGATCGCGGCGATGGCGCTCACCGGCGGCCCGGCGGGCCGTGCGGCGTGACGAGCTGACGCGGGCGTTGCGGTATGCGGTACATGACGGAAACCTCCAGAAGGACAACGCGACGAAACCGTCGACCCCGGCGGGGTCACGGCTGTGGAAGACGTCGAACCTCAGGAAGTGGGCGGGCCCCGGCAGCCCGGGGTGGCCCCGCATCGTCCACTGTGGACGTGGGTCGGGCCGGCCGCCGCGGACCAGCGGGCCGCCGGCGGTGTGACGTCGACGGTGGCGGGCAGCACCACGAGCCAGTGCGCCCCGTCGGTGCCGGCGTCGCCGGTGCGGGGGAGCTTGCGCCCCTGGGGCGCCTCCGCGCCCGGTGCCGCCGACGCGACGCTCGCCGTCCGCGCGACCTGGAACGTGTCGCCGGGCAGCGTGTGGTGGGCCTGGGTCAGGCCGAGCAGCATGGCGCAGATGCTCAGCGCGAGGCTGACCGCGGTCGTGCGCAGTGCGGTCCTCACGCCTCACCCCCACCCGCTCGACGAATCCGCAAGGCTACCAGCTGTCCGGCACCCGTCAGTGTGGAAAGGGTCGCGCCGGCCGCGGCGTGATGCCGGCGCGGAACCGCCCGATGCGGGCCACCACCTGCTCCATGCCGACCGTGTCCTCGAGCGTGTCCAGGTACAGCACCCGGCTCGCCAGGCCGTCGACGGTGAAGCTGAAGTAGATGGTCATCAGCGGGTTCACGAACAGGGTGCTGCCGCCCGTGCGGCTGGTGAACCGCACGTCGCCGGACTCGCCCCGGCTCGCCGCCGCGATCTGCCCGTTGACGATGCTCGGCCGCAGCGGCGTCGCGGCCTGCGCGTGCGCGACGGCGTCCCGGTAGAGGACCGCCTCCCGGCTCGCCGACGGGATCGACAGCGCGCCGAGGTAGGCGCCGTCACGGTCGAGCGCGGCGATGTTCTCCAGCACCTGGGTGTGCCGGACGCCGTGGTACGCGTCGATCCCGAACCCCACGCACGTCACCAGCCTCACCGGCACGTCGAGGCCCGCGACCGCGGCGAGGCTCGTCATGTCCTCCGCCGGGGTGCCGAGCCCGGCCTCGTCGCCGCGCATGAGGATGTCGGTGCCGCCGTCGACGAGCACGACCGCGTCGAGGCCGAGCTGGTCGGCGAGCGTCGCGTAGGCCTCCCGCAGCGGTCGCACCCCGGTGCGCGGGAACGCGTACACGAGGTCCGGCTCCCGCTGCCCCCGCAGCCACCGCGCGAGCGCCCGCTCCGGGAAGTAGTCCTCGAGCCCTTCCGTCCGCGCCGTCACCAGCGCGACGCCGGGCGCGAGCCACACGTCGAGGTCGAGCACCTCCAGGGCCGCGAACGACAGGTTCGCCAGGTGCACGACCTTGCCCTGCGCGCGCAGCGCGAGGGCGAGGGGCAGCCCGGCGTACACGTCGAAGCCGCCGCCCGCCCCGGCGACCAGGACGCTGCGCGCCCCGGCGAGCGCCGCGAACAACGGCGGCACGGCCAGGTTCATGACCGGCTCTGGTGCGCTCACGACAGGCTCTGGTGCCAGGCGGCGTAGACGCGCTTCGGGACCACCATCCGCCACGCGTCGACGATCAGGTCGCGCAGCTCCTCGCCGCCGAGCTCGGCGAGGTGGCCGCAGACCCAGTTGAACCGCAGGTCCGACAGCGGTGGCAGGAAGAACCGGCCGGGGTCGGTCGCCACGAGGGCGTCGCGCTCCTCCTTCGGGAACGCGAACCCCAGCGTCGTCTCGTCCTGCGACAGCGCCAGGTAGACGATGCTGCCCACCCGGAACTTGACCCGGTCGCGGATCAGGTGCTCCGTCGTCCGCGGCAGGCTCAGCGCCACCGCGCGTATCTCGTCGACGCTCCCCATCGGCTCATCCTGGCATGCCGGACCCGCCCCGCAGGGCCCCTGCGAGCGGCGGGCAAACCCGCCCTGTTACCCGTCCTGGCGCGCCGCTCACATCACCCCCGAGGCGTATGCCATCAAAGCCCCGCAAAACGGGCGGAGTTTCGTCCGATCGGGTGACCTTGACGTCACCCCGGGCGGCGCCCGTCGTTGCTGGGGGCAGCTAGGACCCCCTGCCGAGCGAGCGAACGGACCGACGCGATGAAACCGGGTATCGGTGGCGCGCACAGATCACGAGGCCGGATGCTCATGGCCTCGGCACCGCTCACGTTGACCGTCGCGGCGGCCGTCCTCGTCGGCGGGCCGCCGCTCGGGCTGCCGGCCGAGGTCGCCGTCCTCGTCGCCGCCGCGGCCGCGGTGACGCTGCACGCCGCCTGGCTGCTGCGCCTCGCGATCGGCGCCGGCCGGCAGCACTCGCACGCGGACGAGGCCGTCGGCGCCGCGCCGAAGGCGCTGCCGCGCGGCACCGTGTTCGGTCTCGTGGCGCTCGCTCTGGGAGTCTTCGGCGCCGGGGTCTCCGCCGTGGCCGCGCCCGTCGCCGGGTACGTCGCGCCGGTCGCCGGGGCGGCGCTCGTGGCCGGCCTGCTGAAGCTGCCCGGGGTCACCGTCGACACGCCCGGCGCGTTCCGGCGGGCGCTCGACGGGATCTGCGTCGCACTGTGGAAGTTCCTGACCCTGCTCGTCCTCGTGCTCGAACAGCACGGCGACCCCAGCCCCACCGTCTTCACCACCTGCCTGCTCGCGATCGTCGGCATCACGGTCGCGGTCGTCAGCGGCGTCCGGGCGCCGTTCCCGCGCTGGGCCGCCGTCACCGCCGCCGGGGGCGTCGCGCTCCTGGTCCTCGGCCTGGCGGTGCTGCCGCTGCGGCCCGCCGGCGGCGGCACCTGGCTGCTCGTCGCGGGCGGCCTGCTCGTCCTCGGGTCGGTGCTGGTCTGGGCCGGGGCGTGCCGGTCGGTGTACGCCGACCGCCGGCCCGGCCGGCCCGCCACCGACGGCACGCTGATCGGCGACCCGCTGCTCGTCGCGCCCGTCCTCGCCGGCGCCGCCGCGGTGCTGTACGCGCTCGTCAGCCGCGGGCAGCTCGGCACGCCCGCGATGGTCATCGGCACGCTCGCCGTGCTGGCCGTCGTGGTACGCGAGCTGCTCGAGGCGGTCGCGCTGCGACGGTACAGCGGCCAGCTCGACGCGCAGGAGGCGACCTTCCGCACGCTGGTCGCCGGATCCTCCGACGTCATCGTGGTGCTGGACCGGGACCTGTCGGTGCGGTGGCAGTCGGCGGCCGCGGCGCGCCGGTTCGGGCTGTCGGACCAGGACGTGGTCGGCCGGCCGTTCCTGCAGCTGGTGCACCCCGGCGACGCCGACGAACTGGCCCTGGACCGGACGTCGCCGCAGCCGGTGCGGGCCAGGATCCAGGACGGGTTCGGGGCGTGGCGGCCGGTCGAGGTCGGCGTCACCGACGAACGCGGCAACCCCGAGGTCGACGGCGTCGTCGTGCACCTGCGGGACGTCACCGCCGAACAGGACCTGGAGCGCAGCCTGCGGCGCACGCAGCGGACCGACCCGCTGACCGGCCTGGCCAACCGCGAGACGCTGCTGGCCCACCTCGAGGACAAGACCGGCCACCTGATGATGATCGGCCTGGACGGCTTCGCGGGCGTCAACGACCTGCACGGCTCTGACGTCGGCGACGCGATGCTGGTCGAGGCCGCCGCCCGCATCCGCGCCGCGATCGGCAAGGGCGACGTCGCGGCGCGGCTCAACGGCGACGAGTTCGCGGTGTACACCGGCGCCGACAAGGTCCACGCGTTCACGCTCGCGACGCGGCTGCTCGGCGACCTCGGCGAGCCGTATCCGCTGCCCGGCGCCGACCTGCAGCTGTCCGCCGGGATCGGGCTCGCCCCGGCCGGCGGCGGCGCCGAGGAGTCGCTGCGCCGGGCCGGGCTGGCGCTGCGCCGGGCGAAACGCGGCGGGCGCGGCAAGGTCGAGTGGCACGACGCCGCCGTCGAGGACGCCTTCGTGCGGCGGGCCACGCTCGAGCAGCACCTGCCGCAGGCGGCGGAGCGCGGCGAGCTCGACCTGGCGTACCACCCGGTCTACGACCTCGTCGAAGGGCACCCGATCGGCGTGGAGGCGCTGCTGCGCTGGCGGCACCCCACCCTCGGCACGGTCCCGCCGCGGGAGACCCTGGAGGTGGCGCGGGAGCTCGGGATCACCGGCGAGATCCACGACTGGGTGCTCAACCAGGCGTGCCGGCAGCTGTCGTCGTGGCAGCACGAGGGGTACCAGCTGTGGATGTCGGTCAACGTGGCGATCGACGACCTCGTCGCCGAAGGGTTCGCCGGCCGGCTCAGCCTCGCCCTCGACAGCCACCAGATCGACCCGCCGGACCTGGTCGTGGAGCTGTCGGAGCGGGAGCTCGGGGTGGACCTCGACCGGGCCGTCGAGCCCCTGGCCACGGTGCGGGCCATCGGGGTGCGGACCGCGCTGGACGGCTTCGGCACGGGCGCCACGTCACTGGCGCACCTGCGGCGGCTGCCGACGGACGTGCTGAAGGTCGACGGCGCCCTCTTCGCGGCGCAGCCGGCCGGCGGCGGGGCCGCGGCGCCGATCATCGACGTCGTCGTGAACCTCGCCCAGCGGCTCAACGTGACGGTCGTCGCCCACGGTCTGGAGGCGGAGCGGCACCTGCAGGTCGTGCGGACCGCGGGCTGCCGCTACGGCCAGGGCCACTACTACGGCACGCCGGCACCGGCGGAACGCATCGAGGCCGCGCTGGTGCGGCAGCGAACCTGGTGACCACCACGGTCACGCCATGCGGCTGGTGACCGGCCGGTCCCGGTGCACGTGCAGCACGCTGAACGTGATCGGCTCGTCCGGCTTGCCCTGCCAGCCGACGGCGAGCCGATGCGTCTCGCGGGTCGACGGGAACAGCATCTTGCCGGTCGCGACGACGGGCAGCCCCAGCTTCGCCGGCTGCGCGCCGCGGTTCTTCAGGTTGCCGCCGACCACGTTGATCAGCTCACCCATCGCGTCGGTGACGTCCTGGTCCGTGACCTCGTCGGGCTCCATGGCGAGCATCAGGCCGGTGATGTCGTTCGCCGCCGCCGCCGGTACGAGCACCCGCACGTGACCCTCCCAGGCACCGGTGATCGAGACGGCGGCGGTGATCGGACGCATGTCCAGCACCGGCTCGTGATCGGTCGCCTGGGCGTCCGGCTGCTGCAGGTACGCGTCCCAGACCTCGTTGACGATCTCGACGAGATCCTTGTCGGCGAGGCCGGACTCGTTGAGCGAGGCGTCCACCATGCGCACTCCAGAGGTCATCGGAAGCTGTACCCGTCACCCGCATGGTGACAGCCGGAAGTAGCAGCCCCGAGGAAACGGGAAAATCACTCTGAAACGATCGCGGACGGTCGCGGGCCGGCGGCTGCTAGGTTGCGCGGGTGGAGTTCGACGAGTCACGCTGCATCGACCTCGCGGGGCGTATCAACCGCGGCGACATGATGATCGGCATCCTGCCGCTCACGGCGGCCGAGGAGGTCGTCGCGGGGCTCAGCGCCGCCGGCCGGTCGGGCAGCGCCCGCGCCTGGACCGAGCTCGGCCACTGCTACCTCGGCGTGAGCGGTGCCGTGCTCGCCCCCGCCTTCCCCTCCGGCGGGACCACGCTGGACCAGGCCCGCCAGTGCTACGGCGAGGCCGCCGCGCTCGGCGACCGCGACGGGGCGCTGCTCTTCGCCCGTGCGTGCGCCGACGGCCCGGCCGACGCGCAGCGGGCGGCCCGCGAGCACCTGCGCCCGCACGCCGCCACCGACCCCGCCGCGCGCTACCGGCTGGGCCTGCTGGAGCAGTGGCTCGGTGACCCGGCCGCCGCCGTGCCGCACCACGAGTGGGCCGCCGCGCAGGGCGACGCCGACGCCGCCTTCGAGCTGTACGTGCTGCACGCGACCGGCGAAGGCGTCCCCCGCGACGAGGACCTCGGCCGCCGCTGGCTGCTGCGCGCCGCCGACCTCGGCCAGCCACGGGCGCTGTACAACCTCGGCGCCGCCCACGCCACCGGTGACGGCTTCCCCGCCGACCTGACCCTCGCCGCCGCCTACTACCGCCGCGCCGCCGACGCCGGCAACCCCCGCGCCGCCGCCATGCTCGGCTACATGCACCTCACCGGCGAGGGCGTCCCCGAGGACGCCGCCACCGCCGCCCGCTGGTTCGACACCGCCGAGGACCTCGGCCACCCCGTGGACGACTGGCTCGACCACCTCGGCCTCGACCGCCCCCACTCGTGACATGACCGACCCTGCGCGCCCGGCTCCGACCTCGGCTTCGGTTGCGGCTTCGGCTTCGGTTGCGGCTTCGGTTGCGGCTTTGGGTTCGGCGCGGCGGCCGGCGGACGTCGTCGCCGCGGCGGGCCACCATCTGGGTGACCTGCTGGCCGGCACCGGTTTCGTCTGGTCGGCCCGCCGGCGCAACCTCACCCGTACCGTCGGAAGCGTCACGCACGAGGTCTCCTTCCAGCCGTCGTCGATGAACCGCGCGGCCGGCACCATCACCGTGCAGACGGTCCTGATCCTGCACGACGCGGCCGTGACCACCTGGCGGCGGGCCAACCCCGGCCGCTGCCTGCTCCCGGACCAGGGCAGCTGGGCGATCGGTCACCCGCTCGGGTACGCGGCCGGTCGCGCCAACGGCTACGTGTACGGCGACTTCCTCGACGGCGAGATCGACCTGACCGACCCCGCCCGCCGCCCCGCGGCACTCGCCACCTTCGCGGCCGTGGTGCGCGACGCGGTGCTGCCGTGGTTCGACGAGGCGGGCGACCCGGACCGGGCCGTGGTCACGGTGCCCGGCGACCGCACCAACTCGCCGTCGTCGCTGGTCGAGTGGCTGGCCGCCCGCGACCGGCCCGACCTCGTCGAGCCGTATCTGGAGCGCCGTCTACGGAGAAACCCCACCTGGGGCGACCGCCTCCGCCTGGGCCACGAGCTCGCCGCCGCGGGCCGGCACCCGTTCCCCACCCACGGCGGGGATCTCGCGGTCTGCCTGGGCTGGTCGGCGGCGCAGGCCGCCGGCTGACGGCGAGCGGGGCCTGGATCGACGCCCGGCTTCCGCCCGCAGCGGAATGGGGACACGGGGTGCGGCGGGTGGGGGCGAGGTCGCCTAGGGTCGGCGTATGGAGCACAGTTTGCGGTTCCGGCCCGAGTGGCGGCCCGACGAAGACCCGCAGCCGCCGCAGACGCAGCACGCGCCGTGGCTCGACGAGCAGCTGTTCGGTCGGCGCATGGTGTTTCTGCGCGGGGTGATCGAGCCCGAGATGGCGGGCAGGGCGGCGGCGACGCTCCTCGCACTCGACGCGATCGGCGCCGATCCGATCACGCTGCACCTGTCGGCGGAGGAGGGGCAGCTGGCGGCGGTGTTCACACTCGTCGACGCGCTCGACGCCGTGCACGCCCCGGTCCACGCGACCGCCGTCGGCCAGGTCGGCGGCGCCGCCCTCGGGGTGTTCTGCGCCGCGGCGACCCGCACGGCGTTCGCGCACGCCAGGTTCCGCCTGTCGGAGCCGAAGGTGACCAGCCCGGGCGGCACCGCCGACCAGGTCGTCGCCGAGGCCGGCCGCTACCTGCGCGACCTGGAGGACCTGGTCCTGCGCATCGCCGCCGCGACCGGCCAGCCCCGCTCCCGCATCGAGGACGACCTGTCCACCGGCCGCGTCCTGTCCGCCGAGGACGCCGTCGAGTACGGCCTGATCTCCTCCATCACCTCCCGCTGACCCACCCACCCCGCCAGCGCATTTTCACCTCAGCCACCCCGTCGCGAAGCACTCTCGGGTGACGCCAGTCCCGGCCTCTTCCGCCGCTGCTCCCGCGTAGCTGCTCCTGCGACAGACGTTGGTCAATGCCCAACTTTGCGGCTTATGGCTCATCGATGTTGTGCGATCCACCCCGGTTTCAGAGATCGAAATGTAGGTGGATTGCGCAACGTCGATCCCGCTGATGGCATTGATCAACGTCTGTGTGTGTAACGGAGTGCTCCTCGCTGCGCTGAGCCGCGGGCTGGGGTTTCGGGTGCGGGGACTGGGCCGTCGCTGGAACGGGCGTTCGCTCGGTCGATGGTTGCGTGCTGCCCGTCTAGCAGGTCCCGAGCGGCAGTCCCGCGTCGCAAGCCGTGGGTGGCTGATCCCGAGCGGCAGGTCCCGTGTGACTGGTCCCGTGTCACAGGGGCCGCGTGGCTGGTCCGCGTGCGAAGCGCGCGTGGCTGGTCCCGCGGTGCCCGCGACAGGCGTTGGTCAATGCCCGGCTTTGCGGCATTCGCGCGGGGGGGAGTGCGGCTACTGGGGGCGGCCGAGGCCGGCCTCGCGGGCGCGGACGATGGCCTCGGAGCGGTCGGCGACCTGGAGTTTGGCGAAGACGTTGGAGACGTTGTTGCGGACCGTCTTCTGGGACAGGTAGAGGGTCTGGGCGATCTGGGCGTTGGAGCGGCCCGCGGCGAGGAGTTCGAGGATCTCGCGCTCGCGGGCGGTGAGCTCGGGGAAGGCCGTCGTCGCGGTCGGGGGGCCGGCGGCGAAGAACTCGGCGATGCGGCGGGCGAGGGTGGCGCCGAAGACCGCGCCGCCGGAGGCGACCGTGTTGATGGCGCGGACGATCTCCTCCTGCTCGGCGCCCTTCACGAGGTACCCGCGGGCGCCGGCCCGGACGGCGCTGAAGACCGTGCCGTCGTCCTCGGACATGGTGAGCACGACGACGCCGACGGACGGGGCCTCGGCGGAGAGGCGGCGGGTGGCCTCGATGCCGTTCAGGTCGGGCATCTGTACGTCCATGACGACCACGTCGGGGAGCAGGTCGACGGCGAGGGCGACGGCCTCCGCGCCGGTGGCGGCGGTGCCGACGACGTCGATGCCGTCGACGGAGCCGAGGAGGACGGCGAGGCCGTCGCGGAAGATCGGGTGGTCGTCGGCGACCAGGACCCGGACCGGTTCATCGGCCATCGGCCACCTCCTGACGTGAAGATCCTAGGGGCAGTGTGGCGCGCACGGTCGTGCCGCCGTCCGGCGGGCACTCGATCTCGCAGTTGCCGCCGAGCTCCGAGGCGCGTTCCCGCAGCGAGATGAGCCCGACCCCGGACGGCGTGCCGGCGGCGATCCCGGCGCCGTCGTCGGTCACCGTCACCACCAACGTGTCCGAAGCAACGGAAAAATCAGCGGACACCGACGACGCCCGCGCGTGCTTCGACACGTTCGTCAAGGCCTCCGAGGCGATCCGGTAGGCGGCCACCTCCACCGCCGCGGGCAGCCCCGAGGGCAGGGCGCCCGCGACGCGGATCGCGAGGGCGGGCGTGCGGAGGCGGTCGGCGACCTGGTCGACGGCGCCGATCAGGCCCACGTCGTCGAGGGCCGGTGGGCGCAGGTCGTGCACGAGGCGTCGTACGTCGGCGAGCGCGGTCGACACGTCCTCCCGGGCCTGCCGCAGGATGTCGTCGGCCCTGGCCGGTGAGGACTTGAGCAGGTTGCGGGCGGTGTCGATGCGCAGCGCCACCCCGCCGAGCGCCGGGCCGAGCCCGTCGTGCAGGTCGCGGCGCACCCGGCGGCGCTCCTCTTCGCGGGCCCCGACCAGGCGTTCCCGGCTCAGCTGCAGCTCGGCGGCGAGGTGACTGGAGCGCGCCGCGGCCGCCGCCTGCCGGACCACGTCGGCGAGGAGCCGCTCGTCGCGCGGGGAGAGGTCGGTGCGGGGTCCGCCGGCGGGCAGGATCAGTCTGCCGACGGTTTCGCCACGGTACGTGATGGGCAGCGTCGAACAGTCCGGGACCGGCTGCCCGTGCTCGGCGAGCAGGGTCGAGTCGCCGCCGCGGTGGACCTCGACGGCGACGTAGGGGGCGTTGAACGCCTCGGCGACGCTGCGCGCGACGGCGAGCAGCTGGTCCTCGGGGCTGTCGGTGCGTTCGAGCTGCTCGGCGAGGCCGGAGACGACACGGTACGGGTCGTGCCGCCGCCCGAGCACCACGCGCTGGACCAGCTGCCAGAGGCGGTGGCGCAGCGGGCCGTACACGAGCATCACGACGAGCAGGCCGGCGAGGGCCGCACCCTGCTCGCCGAGGAGGGTCGTCGCCGCGGCGAGCAGGATCGCGTCGACGGCGACGACGAGCGTGGCAAGGGCGCCGTAGAGCACGGTGCCGCCGAGGAGCCGGTCGATGTCCACGAGACGCGGGCGCAGGATGCCGACCGTGATCGCGCCGCCGGTGACGATGATCGCCACGAACAGGCCGAGCGACAGCGCCGACTGGGGCAGCAGCAGCGCGGAGAGCATGACCAGCACGTCGACGACGCCGGCCCAGACCAGCCAGCGCATGCGGGTCTTGGCGAGGCCCTTCGCCTGCCGGTACCGGCGGAACACCACCGCGAAGGGCACCAGCAGGCTCAACGGCAGCGCCGCATAGCCGAGGCGGAGCAGGACGACCCAGACGCTGTCGGGCAGCGGGAGCGTGAGCAGGTCGATCGAGAGCTTCAGGTCCGAGGAGGGGTCGCCGCCGCCGCCCTGCGCCTCGGCGATGCGGGTCGGGACGAACAGCAGCGTGACCGGCAGGACCGCGGTGAACCCGAGGCTGACGAACGAGGCCCAGCGCCAGCGCCCCTCCGGCGGCCGGCCGTCCGGGTAGAAGATCAGCAGCAGCGGCAGCGAGAACAGCAGCGCCGCGCCGAGCCGCTGGTAGAGCCACCAGGAGATGGTGACGCCGGGCAGCCAGGGGTCGTGGGCGGTGGCGTACGCGACCCACGACGCGAACGTGCCGTCGCTGGACCAGTGCAGGCCGGTGACGCACAGGATCCAGGCGACCGCGTTGCGCGGGACCTTGCGGGCCAGCAGCGCGCCCGGCACGGCGAGGGCCAGTCCGGCGAGACCGGAGATCCAGCCCGCCTCGATGCCGTCGGTGGCGCGGCGCTCGGCGCCGATCGCGGCCTCCAGGACGATCGAGATGACCGTCGAGGCGAGCGCCAGCAGGACGAAGAGCCCGCCGGCGATGGTGGGGAGCCGCGTGCGCATGCGGCCATCGTGTCAGCCCGGCAGTCCCGCGGTCCCGGGGACCGCAGTCCCGTCCGGGCCGGGACACGGGAAGGGACGCCATCGGGGGCGCGCGGCCCTGCCGCCCGGGTCGCGGTGGGACGCAGGATTCTCGGCATACCCGGCGAGCCCCGCCGCCTCACATAAAGGAACCTGCCATGACGATCCGCACCGAGCCCGTCCCCGCCCGCACCGACGTCCCCACCGGCCAGCAGCCCCCCGCCGCCATCACCGCCGGTGGCGTCCGCAAGCTGGGCCTGGCCCTGACCGCCGGCACGGCGGCGTGGGCGGCCAGCATGTTCACCGTCGGCAACAACCCGACCGACTCCCTCGGCCTGACCGTCACCGACACCACCGGCGGGCTGTTCCAGCTGGGGCTGTTCGCGCTGCTCGCCGTCCAGGTCCGGACCCGCGCGACGGGCCTCACGAAGGTGGCCCGCGGCATGCTCGTGGTCGAGCACGTGCTGCTGGCGATCGCCACGCTGTGGAGCTTCCTGCACGCGATCCCCGCGCTGCGTGACTCGGCGTTCCTCGTCCCGATGGACATCTTCTGGCCGCTGTCGATGCTCGGCATGGCCGTCATCGGCGTGAAACTGGCGATCACCGGCCGGTGGAAGGGCGTCGTGCGGATCTGGCCGGTGGTCGCGGAGAGCTGGGCCGTCGTCACCGTCCCGGTCTTCGCCATCTTCGGCTCGCCGCTCGCGGACTACGTCGGCGGCGGCCACCTGCTCATCGGCTACATGACGCTCGGTGTCCTGCTGATGCTGCGCCCGCAGCTGACCGGCGCCCGCTGACCCCGCCACCCGGCCGCCGCACCGGGCGCTGCCGACCTCAAAGCCGCGCCGGAGCCGCTGACCCCGATTCCCCCTACCCGCGGAAGCCCTCGCCCGTCACGGCGAGGGCTTCTCGCATGACGTCGATCAGCGCGGCGCCCTCGGTGCGGTCCGGGTATGCCTGGACCGCGACCCGCACCGACGCCATGAACGCCGCCGCCATCAACCGGGCCCGGATCGGTGTCCCGACCCCGCGCGCCACCAGCTCCGCGGTGAGGCCGTCCTCCATCGACGTGTACGTGGTGACCTGCTGCGCCGCGAGCGCCGGGTGCCGCCGCACGAGCCGCACCTGCGCGATCCATCGCGGGTCGCGGGCGCCGAGCACCTGGAACACCTCCACCGCCGCGGCCGTCAGCACCTGCCACGGCGCCTCGCCGGCGGGCCGGGCCCGCACCGCGTCGATGAGCAGGCACATGCGGGCTTGGTCGCCGTAGAGGAACGCCTCCTCCTTGCTGGCGAAGTAGTTGGAGAACGTCCGCCTGGACACGTCGGCCGCGTCGGCGATCGCCTCGACGGTGACCCGGTCGAGGCCGTGCTCGATCGCCAGCCGGACGGCGGCCTCGTGCAGGGCCTGCCGGGTGGCGGTTTTCTTGCGTTCCCGCAGCCCGGTGCTCACGTTCCGAATGTTACCCACTTCTCACTGAGAAAACTTGCGCACTGGGCAATTTTTTCTGATGCTTGTAGAAGGCAAGTAATTGGGGAGGTGTCCATGCTGCGCGACGATCTGTACGAGCTGATGAAGGTCCTTCGCGTGCTCAAGCACCGCCGCCGGCATCCGGTCCTGCCGTCGGGCACGGTCGGGCTGCTGCAGGCGATCGACCGCTCGGACGGCGGCCGGCACCTGAAGGAGGTCGCCGCGCGGTGCGCCCTCGACCAGTCGACGACCAGCCGGGCGGTCAGCGCCGTCTCGCAGGCCGGCCTGGTCCGGCGCGTCCCCGACCCGCACGACGGGCGGGCCACCCTCCTCGAGCTCACGCCCGCCGGCCGGCAGACCCTCGCCGACGCGGTCGCCTGGTACGACGACCTGCTCGCCGGCGCACTGCGCGACTGGAGCCCAGAAGACCTCGAGCACTTCAGCGGCTACCTGCGCCGCTTCGCGAACGACCTGCACCTGGAGGCAACACGATGAGTCACGCCAAGCCGATGTCACATCGGCAGATTCTCGAAGCGTTGAGCGGGCTGCTGCTCGTGCTGTTCGTGGCGCTGGTGAGCTCCACCATCGTCTCCACCGCCCTGCCGAAGATCATCGGGGCGCTCAACGGCACCCAGGGCCAGTACACGTGGGTCGTCACCGCCACCCTGCTCACCGCGACCGCCTCCACCCCCATCTGGGGCAAGCTGTCCGACCTGTACAGCAAGAAGCTGCTCGTCCAGATCTCCATCGTCATCTTCGTCGTGGGCTCGATCCTGTCCGGCCTGTCGCAGAACGCCGGTGAGCTGATCGCCGCGCGCGCCTTCCAGGGCATCGGCGTGGGCGGCCTGCAGGCGCTCGTCCAGGTCGTCATCGCGGCGATGATCCCGCCGCGGGAGCGCGGACGGTACAACGGCTACCTCGGCGGCGTGATGGCCGTCGCGACCGTCGGCGGCCCGCTGCTCGGCGGCGTCATCGTGGACACGTCGTGGCTCGGCTGGCGCTGGTGCTTCTTCGTCGGCGTGCCGATCGCCGTGATCGCGCTGTTCGTGCTGCAGAAGACCCTGCACCTGGTCACGGTCAAGCGCCCCGTCAAGATCGACTACCTGGGCGCCTCGCTCATCGCCGCGGGCGTCAGCGTCCTGCTCATCTGGGTCTCGTTCGTCGACGGCTCGTTCGCGTGGCTGTCGTGGCAGACCTTCGCGATGGTCGGCGCCGGACTCGTCCTTCTCGCCGCCGCGGTACTGGTGGAGGCCCGCGCGGCCGAGCCGGTCGTGCCGCTGCAGATCGTCCGGCAGCGCACCACCGCCCTGTCGATCGTCGCGAGCCTCGCCGTCGGCATGGCCATGTTCGGCGGCGCCGTCTTCCTCGGCCAGTACTTCCAGATCGGCCGCGGCTACACCCCGACCGAGGCCGGCCTGCTCACCATCCCGATGATGGCCGGCGTCCTGGGCGCCTCGATCATCGTCGGCCGGCTGATCACCCGCTCGGGCAACATCAAGCCGTACATCGTGGCCGGCACCGTCATCCTCGTGCTCGGGTTCGCCGCCCTGGCCACCATCGACCACGAGACGTCGCTCGTCTTCGTCGGCGCGGCCATGCTGCTGGTCGGCGTCGGCGTCGGCTCCTCCATGCAGAACCTCGTCCTCGCCGTGCAGAACACCGTGCCCCTGAAGGACATCGGCGCGGCGAGCTCGACGATCGCCTTCTTTCGCTCGCTCGGCGGCACCATCGGCGTCTCCGTCCTCGGCGCCGTCCTCGCCCGCCGCGTCACCGACAACATCACGCACTCCCTGGCCGCGGCGGGTGTCCCCGCCGGCTCCGGCGGCGGCGCCAGCAACCTCAACCTCGGCGCCCTCCCGCCCGCCCTGCAGCACATCGTCCGGGCCGCTTACGGCGACGCGACCGGCCACATCTTCCTCATCTCGGCCGGCATCGCGCTCGTCGGCGTGGCCGCCGCGGCCCTGATGCGCCCGACCGCGCTGCGCACCACCCTGGACCTGGACACTCCCGCCCCCGCGACGTCGCCTTCGGAGAAGGTGACCGCCCCGACGCACTGACCCGTCCGCTCGACAACCCGGTGGATCGACGGATCCACCGGGTTGTCCGCGCTTCGCGCGTCAGTCCGCGGGCAGCCAGGGTTCGAGCACGGCGGGGTCGGCGACGGCGGCCCGCACCGTGGCGCGTTCCTCGGCGGTGAGCGGGAGGCTCCGCAGCTGGGCGCCCCACTCCGGGACGCGGCCGGGGTCGTCGAGGGCCGTCGCCAGCTCGATGAGCGAGGCCAGGGCGACCGCGCGTTCGAGGGCGGTGGCGCCGTCGGCGTGGCGGCGGAGGCCGGAGTTCAGGGCGCGGAACGCGGCCAGGTCGTCGTGCTTGAACTCGCGCAGGATGCGGGCGTTGTCGAGGACCTTGGCCAGGCCCTGCAGGTGCTTGGCGCCGCCGTACTCCACCTCGGCGGGCTCGTCGCGCTGGATGAAGACGATCGAGTTGCCGGACGGGTCCACGACCGTGAAGCGCGACGCGCCGGGCCGGAAGCGGGTGATCCGGGGCAGACCCTTCGCGAGGATCTTGCCGTACGAGCGCCGCATCGCCTCGGTGAACGCCGCGTGGTACGGCGCGACCAGGTCGACCATCACCAGGCAGCCGCCGATGTCCTCCCGTGCCGCGTCGATGCCGCCCGGCGGCTGCTTGTAGTGCAGCCCGACCCCGCGCCACTGGAAGGCCAGGTACAGGTAGGGCCGGCGCTGCTCGTACGTCACCGCGAACCCCAGCGATCGCCAGAACGCCACGGTCTCCTCGGGGGCCACGCACGGCAGCAGCGGCACGGTGGTCTCGTTCGGTTGCACCAGTTCCTCCAGCATGGTGCGGCAGTGTGCCAGAACCCGGACGGACTCGCACCTGCAAGAAACAATTGGTGAAATGCAAGAAAGTGACACCGGTAGGTTGATGCCATGGAGCCGGCGGCTCCCACCTCCACGCGACGTCAGCTGAAGAACGGGCCGATCCGGGGATGTGCGGGTGGCACGTTTCCGGGATTTTGGGTCTGGCGGACGCCCGTACCGTTAGGTCCAACAGCGCAACACCGAGATGACGCATCCGAGAGGACCACCCCCATGAGCGAGTACGGCGAGATCGAGACCAGCGAAGGCCACAGCGGCCTCGCGGAGGCGCACGAGGCGAGTGTCGGCGAGCAGGACTACAACTCGCAGTACGGCATCCTCGAGACCGACCACCAGAGCATCGAGCACACCGAGTACGAGAACGTCAAGCACATCGAGTACACGGACGCCGCGGGCAACCACTACGAGGTGACCGAGTACACGCGGTACGAGCACACCGAGATCGAGCAGGAGCACACCTTCGCCGCGTACGGCCAGGAGGGCTCCGCCGGGTTCGGTGCGGCCGAGATCGAGGGCGCCGAGGCTTCGGACGACTCGCACGTCATGTCGCTCACGGAGCGCTTCGAGAGCTTCCTCGGCAACGTCATGGACGGCCCGAACTACGAGATCTCCGACAGCAGCGCCTGACCACCCGCCGGGTGCGTCTCGACTGCGCTAGGAACGCCGGTCGGCCTTCGGGCCGGCCGGCGTTCCGCGGTTCCGGGAGCCCGCAGGGCAGGACCGGGCGTCAGGAGTACGTGGCGATGACCGGCAGCATCTCCGCCATCCGGTCCCACGCCACCGGCGCCGGCACCCGCACGAACACGAACTCGACCACCACGCCGTCGGACGCCCACGCGCACCAGGCCTCGGGCGCGGGGAGCCCGACGGAGTCCCGGCACAGCGCGACGCCGCCGATCGCGAGCGGGCCGCGCCGCACCATCTCCTCGGCCCACAGCGTGGTCTGCGCGCGGGCCGGGTCCTGCGCGGCGAGCCACGCGTCGACCGCCGCCTGCGGGCCGTCCTGCGTGAAGCGCGCGCCGACCTGCCCCGTCAGCATCACCATGTACTGAGGGTCGAGCGGATCCTCGTAGGTCGCCGAGTACGGATCCGGGACCGGCGGGGGATCGTCCGACCGCCGCATCGTGCCCGCCTTCGCCGGTGCCTTGAGCGCCCACACCCGCGGCGGACCCGCCGGAGCGCCGCTGGGCGGCCGCGACGACAGGGACGGGGCGGCCGGCGCGGCGGGCCGGGAATAGGTGGGCGCGGTGGACCGGGGCAGCTCCGGCCTGTCGTTCAGGTAGGCGGACACACAGACGCACGCGACCAGGCTGACCACGCCGGCGAGGACGAGGGCGACGACGGCGGGCCGCCGGGCCCCCTGGGCGAAGGGCGGCGCGGGTGCCGGCTGCGGCGGTGGCCCGTACACCGGCGGCGTCGGGAACTCGCCGGCCGGCGTGCCCCGCTCGTCCGGGTCGCCCGGCGGCGGCCCGTCGGGCAGGTGCCAGCCGTGCCCGGACTCCGGTAACACCACAGCGACCCCCCGTCACCACCCTTGAACCCGCGAAGGATACGGGATCAGGGGCCCTCCCGCCGGATGCGGCGGCGGTACGGTGGCGGACATGGCGACCATGAGGACCGTCGATGCGGGGCGCGGGCGTGCGGACCTCGGGATCCTCACGGCCGGGCTCGCCGTGTCGGTCGCCGGCGACGCCGCCGCGTTCATCGCGCTGCTGCTGCGGCTCCAGCCGCACGGCAGCGGGTGGGTCGCCGCGCTCCTCGCCGCGGAGCTGGTGCCGGTCGTGGTGCTGGCCCCGGTGGTGGGCCGCGTCGTCGACCGGCTCGAGACGCGTGGCGTGCTGATCGTCGCGCTGCTCGGCCAGGCGCTGGTCGCGGTGCCGCTCGCGCTGCTGGACGGCCCGCTGCCGACGGTGCTGCTGTTCGCGGCGCTCGCGGCGCTGGCGGCGTTCGTCCGGCCGGCGACGAGCTCGCTGGTGCCGGCCATCACCGGGCCCAGCGGCCGGGAGCGCGGCTACGCCCGGCTGTCGCTGGGCTTCGGCCTCGGCTGGATCTTCGGCCCCGCCGCCGGCGGGCTGTTCACCGGCTGGCTCGGCGTGCGGGCCGCGGTGCTCGCCGACGCGGCCACGTTCGCGCTGCTCGCCGGCGCGTGCGCGCTGCTCACCGTCCGCCGCCGCCCCGACCCCTCGGCCGCGGCCGACGACCGGTCCGGCGGGCTGCGGCTGCTGCTCGCCGACCGGGTCCTGACCGTCGCGGTCCTCGGCGTCGCGATCAGCGTCGGCGCCGCCATCGTCGACAACGTCGCGGCGCCGTTCCGGTTCGTCGACCAGCTCGGCGCCTCCTCCGCGCAGTACGGCCTCTACCTCACCGTCTGGGGCGCCGGCGTCCTCGTGGGCTCGCAGCTGCTGCCCCTGCTGCACCTCAGCCACCGGGTCGCCGTCGCCGTCGCGTGCCTCGCCATGGGCGCCGGCATCGCGGGCATCGGCCTCGCCCCCGGCCTGCTGCTCGCCTACGCCGCCGCGGCCCTCGGCGGCGCCGGCAACGGCATCCTCAACGTCGCCCAGAACGCCCTGATCACCGCCCGCACCCCGCCCGAACGCCACGGCCGCCTCTTCGCCACCGTCAGCGCCGTCAATCAGACCGCGATCGGCGGCGGCACCGCGGCCGCGGCCCCGCTGGTCGCCTGGCTCGGCGGCGGCGGCGCCCTCATCACCGCCGGCCTGACCACGATGGCCGCCGCCGCGGCCCTCCTCCTCGTCACCACCGGCGCCACCGAGCCCACCGACCCCGGCGAGCCCACCGCCGGCGCCAAGGAGCCCGCCGGCGAGCAGGCGCCCGCCTGAACACCTCCGCGGAGGGGCGGATCAAGGTGGGTGATACCGGGCAACGGTGTCGGGTGGGTGACAGGTCAGCGCAAGTGTTCGCCAAGTCCGCGCCAAGTGGCGACCTGCATGCTCTTCTCAGCGGCAACCGAAAGGGTCCCACCCCCCCCCGGGACCCTCGCACGGACTAGCTCGAAGGCCCCCCTTCGATACACATATATCGCTGGACCGGTAGAGCGGCGCTCCTCCCTCGCGCCGCTCTACCAAGCATTCCGGCGCGGGGTTCAGCCGGTGAAGAGCAGCAGCAGGCCCGCGACGGTGTAGGCGACCATCAACCCCAGCAGCGGCACCTGGCCGGTCATGGCCTGGGCGCGGGGGAAGACCTTCAGGGCCCGGTCGTGGGCGAGGACGGTGCCGACGAGGTGGCCGAGGATGATCGCGGTGATCTGGACGTTGGCGACGCCCGTCGGGGTGATCACGCCGGTCCACGGGTCGAAGTCCGGCCGGTCGAACAGGAGCGCGACGGTGCGCTGGCCCTCCAGGACGAACAGCGAGTAGTAGTGCGCCACGACGTAGCCGACGACGATCGGCACGATCGAGTGGGCCAGCTCGCCCGGCATGCGCTCCGCCGACGTGTGGCCGCGCCGGCCCGAGGTGCGGGTCGCCACGGTGTACGCGAGCGCCACCGCACCGATGACCGCCAGCAGGCCGAGGGTGCCGGTGACGGGGGCGGGCAGCCCGTTCTCCTGGGTGAACCGCAGCCAGAAGAGCGCGCCGGACATCGCGTCGTAGAAGGTGGCGCCGAGCAGCACGACGGCGACGGCGACGAGCCCGGGCGCGGGGCGCAGGCCGGCGATGCCGTCGAGGGGGTTGCGCCAGGCGAGCGTGCCGTCGGGGCGGCGGCCG
This sequence comes from Dactylosporangium sp. NPDC050588, assembly GCF_040654975.1. Lineage (NCBI taxonomy): Bacteria > Bacillati > Actinomycetota > Actinomycetes > Micromonosporales > Micromonosporaceae > Dactylosporangium > Dactylosporangium sp. NPDC050588. The sequence goes on from NZ_JBFAJA010000020.1 coordinate 112,001, forward strand.
ATGACGGCGAGCCGGCCGGCGAGGTCGCTGAGCACCTCGAACGCGTCGCCGCGGGTGTGCCAGTCGGGGCCGTAGACGAAGGCGCCGGCGAGCATGGCCACGGCGTACACGGCCAGCCAGGTGCCGATGACGGGCAGGGTCGCCCGGTCGGGGGCGACGAGCTCCAGCCACGCGAACGCGAAGAGCCCCGCGGCCGCGGGCCAGTAGCCGACGCCCTCGGGCAGCGGGCGGCGGGGCCTGAAGCCCAGCGACAGCGTGCGCAGCGGGTTCAGGGCCCGCCAGACGGGGCCGAGCAGGAGCGACAGCGGCACCAGCCCGACCCAGAACAGCACGTACACGATGCCGGCCGCCGGGTTGTCGGCCGTGTCGGGCAGCGTGAACGTCCACGCCAGGACGGCCAGCAGCAGGATGCCCACGAGCCGGGGGATGACGGCGGGCACCGGGACGGTCCGCACGGGGCGGCCGGCGGCGGGGTCGAGCCGCGGGGCGCGCCACGCGACGCCGAGCACCACGAACGACACGATCAGCGCGGCGGCGGCGCCGACGAGCAGCTGGCCCAGCGTGAGCGGCAGGTCCTGGCGGCCGCCGACACCGTGGGCCAGGGCCGGCGCGAGGTCCGTGTTCACCGGACCACGAGCTGGAAGAGCACCAGGTGCGACGCGTGCGTCTCCACCTCGAACAACCCGGTCCGGTCGACCCGCAGCTCGAGCGACGCGGGCGCCCCGGCCGGCAGCGCCAGGCTCTTGTCATAGCCGTGGACGTGCAGCTCGTCGGCGATGTCGGAGGTGACGGTGATCCGCACCAGGTTGCCCTTGGCGACCTCGACCCGGCCGGTCGGCGGCGTCACCTTCTTCTTCGCGACGGTGACGACGATCTCCTTGTCGAAGGTCGCGGCCGGCGACGGCGGCGCCGAGGAGGTTCCCGCGGTCGGTGACGGCGCGTCGGCACCGGCGGCGGCGGCCGTCGCGGTCGTGGTGGACGGCGCCGGCGCAGGTGTTGCAGGGTCGGCGGAGCACCCCGTGAGGGCCAGGACGAGCGCGGCGGCGAGGACGGTGGCACGAGCTGCAGGCACGAAAAGGCTCCCGAGGTGACGGGGGGTTTGTCAGGGCTGTGAATTTAGCGTCTTGTCGCTCATGGGGGAACCCGGCATCATGTGCCGATGCGATCGGTCCGTGTCGGTGCGTCGAAGATCGCGGTGCTGGCGCTCGTCGCCGTGCTCGGCGTCGTGCTGCCCGCACATCCTGCCTCAGCCCACGGCCAGCTGGCCATGTCCGACCCGGTGCAGGACAGCACCGTCGACAAGCCGCGCGCCGAGGTGGCGCTGTACTTCACCGAGCAGCCCGCCTCGTTCGCCTGGTTCACGGTCACCGCGCCGTCCGGGCTGCGGGTCGAGGGCGGCTGGCGGACCGGGGAGCCGAAGCGCCTCGACAAGCCCGTCCAGGAGTACTTCATGGTCGACGGGAAGTTCGAGCCCAGGTCGTACAACACCGGCTTCCCGGCGCTCGTCCCGGTGTCGCACTGGCCTGAGCAGGGCCTGTACACGGCCGCCTACCAGACGGTCGCCTCCGACGGGGAGGCCGTGAAGGGGCAGCTGCGGTTCACCTACAGCGGCCCGGTGACGCCGGCGCCGGCGGGCTGGACCGCGCCGACCGCCGGCCCGTCCGAGGCGCTGACCCGCGCGCTCAACAAGGAGGGCGCCCCACCGGCGACGGCCGGGCCGACCCAGGGCCCGCAGCAGGCGCAGCCGCCGGTGTCGGCGCCGGCGCCGGTGAAGACGCCGTTCGTGCTCACCGACTGGCTGATCCCGGCGCTGCTCATCGTGGGTGTCGGCCTCATGATCGGGCTCGCGGCCCGGCGCGCGCCGGTGCAGCCGGAGAAGAAACGCCGCAAGGCCGCCCTCCGCTGAGGAGGACGGCCGCGACGGCACCGGTCAGCCGGTGGTGGTGCCGCAGGTCGCCTGGATCTGCGCGGTGAGCCGCTCGGCGAAGGCCGGGTCGGCGATGACCCGTTGCTGATACTGCTCGACCTGTGCGTCGGCCAGCCCCGTGTACAGGGGTTTGCTGGCGTACGCGTCGGCCATCGCCGCCGGGTCGGTGTAGACCCGCGACTGGACCGAGCACAGGTGCGCCGCCGTCGTGTCCAGGAAGATCGTCTCCATCCGTTCGGGTGTCAACGACGCACTGGCGGACGGTCCGGCCGCCGACGGTGCGGAGATCTTCGCCGGGGTCTTCGAGCCCTCGTCACCGCAGCCCGCCAGGCCGGCGGTGACCGCGAGGGCGGCGATGGTGAGCAGCACACGCGAGCGGATCATGTCAGCGTCCTCCTTAGACGACGACCAGCGTGAGGTCGTTGGTGTCGGTGATGCCGGCGTACGTCTGCTTGACCGTCAGCTTGTAGGTGCCCACCGCCACGTTCGTGGCGTCGAACTTCACGGCGGCGAAGTCGTCGGTGCCGACGGCCAGCGCCGCGGCCTGGTTGGGCTGGGTGTACGCGCGCTCCTGCGGGTAGCTGACGACCAGGCCGGTCGGGCCGCCGGAGACGGTGATCCGCAGGTCGTCGACGCCGCCCTTGCGCGCCTGGAACACCAGCTGCGACCAGACCGGGGTCTTCTTCGGCACCGTCACCGTCGAGGTCTTCTGGGTGACGGCGTCCCCGGTGACCGACACGACCGGCAGGGTCGCGACCTGCGAGCCGGTGCGCTTCGTGCCGGTGCAGGTGGTCGCGCCGTCGGCCTTCTCGGTGTACGAGTAGTTCAGCGTCACCGGGTTCAGCGACACGAGCTTGTTCGTGGCGACGCTGATGTTGAACGCGATGTAGTCCACGCGCCCGGCGGCGAGCGAGTCACCCTTCGACAGCGACGAGTAGCTCTGCGTGTTCGACGGGTAGGTGATGGTGAGGCCTGCCCCGGAGGCGGTGACCCGCACGTCGCAGACGTCGCCGGCCGCACCCCACAGGGTGCCCACCCAGCCCGACTGCCCCGGCAGCATCGGCGCGAGCAGCGGCACCACCAGGCCCAGGTCCGGGGTCGCGGCGCTGGCCGGCGCCGCGGCGGGGACGATGGCGGCCGCGCCCGCGGCGCAGGCGAGGGCGATCGAGGCTGATCGGCGCATCGGAGAGGTCCTTCTCTGTTGATGACGGCTGCCTGATGACGAGTTCCAGATCGGCCGGGCCGGCGGCCGGTTGAGCTAGCCCGTGAGCGCTATCCAGGTGTCGTACTGGTGCACCGCGATTCCCTCGAACGCGGCGTAGCGCTGCGCGGCCCGGTCGACGTCGCTGAGCGTGGCCCGCATGGCGCTGTCCGTGCCGCCGTGGAACGTGCAGTACGCGCAGTCACCGAGCGCCTGCGTCTCCGCGCCCAGCCGGGCCGGTTTCGCCGCCTTCCCGGCCCGCCGCAGCAGGTCGTCGGCGACGCCGAGCATCGAGTTGCCGCCGGTCGCGGTGTTGCGGTAGCTCATCACCGTGACGCCGTCGACCCGGGCGAGCACGGCGTCGGCCAGGTTCTCCCCGCCGACCTGGACCGTCGGCAGCCAGAAGGGCACGTCGAGCTCGACCGGCGGGCCGATCAGCACCAGCTCGTCCAGCAGCCGCAGCAGCTGCGGCACGAGCGCCGCCTGCCGCTCCTCCCAGGCCGGCAGCAGGTAGGGCTCGACGTCGACGTGCAGCCCCCGGAACAGGCCGGACGCCGCGGCGGCCCGCGCCCAGGCGAGCGCGGTCGCGTGGTCGGTCGTCCAGGCCGGTTCGCCGCCGAGCGCGTCGAGGGCGATCCCGGCGTCGTCACACAGCGCACGCAACCGGGTCAGCTCCGTCACGTCGGCGCGCGGGTCGTAGTACGCGAAGATCGTCGTCACCGAGCGGGCCTTCGCCCAGTCGACGACGGCCTCCGGCCGCTCCCGCTCCCACAGCCACATGGCCCGGGTGCCCGGCGGCGCCACGCTCGTCTCCGGTGCCAGGGGCGGCAGGCGCGGCCGTACCGACGCGACGACCAGACCCATGGTCGACACGACGCACAGGACGGCGTGCGCGACGCTCCTCCACATGTCATCTGTTCGGCCGGTCGTGCCCGGCCCGAAGGATTTGGGTCACGTTGACGTCACTGGGAGCCGTGGGACACGATGAACCCCGAGCGGTCATAGGGAGGAACCCAGTGCGAATCTGGGACGGTCCCGCCACTGTGACCGGGGAGCCACCCTCCAGCGTCAGGGCCACGGCCGCGAGCCGGAAGGTCGGGGGATGGCGGCGATCCGGGAGTCAGGAGACTCCAGCCGCTCGTGCTCCATGACCCAGCGGGCGCGGACCCGCTCGAGGAGGATGTGCCCGTGACGTCGCCGTATCCGTTCTCGGCCGTGGTCGGCCTGCCCGACCTGCGCCTGGCCCTGCTGCTCACCGCCGTGTCACCGGCGATCGGCGGGGTCCTCGTCCGGGGTGAGAAGGGCACCGCCAAGTCGACCGTCGTGCGTGGCCTCGCCGCGCTCCTGCCGGAGGTCGACGTCGTCGCCGGCTGCCGCTTCGCCTGCGACCCGCTGGCTGCCGACCCTTCGTGCCCCGACGGCCCGCACACCGCCGGCACGCCCGCCGCCCGGCGCCGCTCCGCGCTGGTCGAGCTGCCCGTCGGCGCCACCGAGGACCGGGTCGTCGGCACCCTCGACCTGCAGCGGGCCCTCGGCGAGGGCGTGAAGGCCTACGAGCCCGGCCTGCTTGCCGCCGCGCACCGGGGCGTCCTCTACGTCGACGAGGTCAACCTGCTGCCCGACCACCTCGTCGACCTGCTCCTCGACGCCGCCGCGATGGGCCGCGCCCACGTCGAGCGCGACGGGGTCTCCGTCAAGCACGCCGCCCGCTTCCTGCTCGTCGGCACCATGAACCCGGAGGAGGGCGAGCCGCGGCCGCAGCTCGTCGACCGGTTCGGCCTGGTCGTCGGCGTGGCCGCGCCCGCCACGGTCGAGCCGCGGGCCGAGGTGGTGCGGCGGCGGCTGCAGTACGAGAACGACCCCGCCGGGTTCGCCGCCCGCTACGTCGAGCAGGACGCGGCCCTGGCGGGCAGGATCGTCGCCGCCAGGCAGATCCTGCCCCGGGTCACGCTGCCGGACGCGCAGCTGGACCGGATCGCGCGGATCTGCATCGCGTACCGGGTGGACGGCCTGCGCGCCGACATCGTCGTGGCCCGCACGGCGGTCGCCGTCGCCGCCTGGCACGGCCGGACCGTCGTGACGAAGGACGACCTGCGGGACGCGGCCCGGCTCGCGCTGCCGCACCGGCGCCGCCGCGACCCCCTGGACCCGCCGGGCGCGGACCAGGAGCGCCTGGAGGAGATCCTCGACCAGGAGCTCAACGGCCCCGACGACGCTTCCGACGACGGCGGCTCCGGCACCGACGGCCCTGACGGCGGCCCCGATGGCGGCGGCCCTGACGGCGGCTCTGACACCGGCGGCCCCGATGGCGGCGGCCCGGACAGTGGCGGTCCTGACGGCGGCGGCCCTGACGGCGGTGTCCCGCCTCCACCGAGCACTTCTACCGACTCGTCCGACATTTCCGGTTCGCCGGGTCCGGTCGACGATCCGGGTGGCCGCCCGACCCCCGAACAAACGTTGGTCAATACGTCGGACGTCGATGGGGACACCGGTCCCGCCACGGGCCCGGCCGGGGACCTCGCGTTCGCGCAGGCCCCGTACAAGACGCGGCTCTTGAAGATCGGTGGGAGGGCCAACCGGCAGCAGGGCTCCCACGCCGGCCGGCGCTCACCCGCGCACGGCCGGCACGGCCGCGTCGTGCGGTCCCGGCAGCCCAGCGGCAAGCTCGTCAGCCTGCACCTGCCCGACACCGTGCGCGCCGCCGCGCTGCGCGGGTCCCGCCGCGTCCACGCCCGCGACCTGCGCGAGGCGGTCAAGGTGGGCCGGGAGGCCAACCTCGTGCTGTTCGTCGTCGACGCGTCCGGGTCGATGGCGGCCCGGCAGCGGATGACCGTCGTGAAGACGGCCGTGCTGTCGCTGCTGCGCGACGCGTACCAGCGCCGGGACAAGGTCGGCATGATCACCTTCCGCGGCGCGGAGGCCACCACGGTCCTCGAGCCGACCGCCAGCCACGAGGTCGGCGTGCTGCGCCTCGCCGAGCTGCGCACCGGCGGCCGGACCCCCCTCGCGGCGGGACTGCGCCAGGCCGCCCGCACGCTGCACGGCGAGAAGCGCCGCGACGCCCGCCGCCGCCCGCTGCTCGTCGTCGTCACCGACGGCCGCGCGACCAGCGGCCCCGACCCGATGACCGTCGCGCCCGCGCTCGCCGGCATCCCCGCAGTCGTCGTCGACTGCGAGTCCGGCCCCGTGCGGCTCGGCCTCGCCGGCCGCCTCGCCCGGGCGCTGTCCGCCGACTGCCTGCCGCTGTCGGCACTGTCCACCGCCACGATCCGCACGGGGAGCTGAACATGCCGCAGGGCAAGGTCGAGAGCGTGCCGGACGACGGGCTCACCACCCGCCAGCGCCGCCGGCAGCACATCCTGGCCGTCCACACCGGACAGGGCAAGGGCAAGTCGACGGCCGCGTTCGGGATGGCGCTGCGCGCCTGGAGCGCCGGCTGGCCGATCGCCGTCTACCAGTTCGTGAAGAGCCCCAAGTGGCGCGTCGGCGAGGAGACCGCCCTCAAGGCCCTCGGCGAGACGGGCAAGGGCGGCCCCGTCGTGTGGCAGAAGATGGGCGAAGGCTGGTCCTGGATCCAGCGCCCCGGCACCGAGCGCGACCACGCCGCCGAGGCCGCCGAGGGCTGGGAGCAGATCAAGCGCGACCTGGCCGCGGAGGCGCACCGGTTCTACGTGCTCGACGAGTTCACGTACCCGATGAAGTGGGGCTGGGTCGACGTCGCCGACGTCGTCGCCACCCTGCGGGACCGGCCCGGCAACCAGCACGTCGTCATCACCGGGCGCGACGCGCACCCCGACCTCGTCGCGATCGCCGACCTCGTCACCGACATGACGAAGGTCAAGCACCCCATGGACGCGGGGCGTAAAGGCCAGCAGGGCATCGAGTGGTAGCCCGTATCGTCGTCGCGGCGCCGGCCTCCGGCCACGGCAAGACGACCGTGGCGACCGGGCTCCTCGCCGCGTTCGCGGCCCGCGGCCTGCGCGTGGCGCCGTTCAAGGTCGGCCCGGACTACATCGACCCCGGCTACCACGCGCTCGCCGCGGGCCGCCCCGGACGCAACCTCGACCCGGTCCTCGTCGGCGAGGAACGGATCGGTCCGCTGTTCGCGCACGGCTCAGCCGGCGCCGACGTCGCGGTCGTCGAGGGGGTCATGGGCCTGTTCGACGGGCGCACCGGCGCGGGCGAGCTCGGCTCCACCGCACACGTCGCGAAGCTGCTCGACGCGCCCGTCGTCCTCGTGGTCGACGCGACCGCGCAGGCCCGGTCGATCGCCGCGGTCGTGCACGGGTTCCGGTCGTTCGGGTCCGGCGTGCGCATCGCCGGGGTGGTGCTCAACCGGGTCGGCTCCGACCGGCACGAGCAGATCCTCCGCGACGCGTGTGCCGAGGTCGGCACGCCCGTCCTCGGGGTGCTGCGCCGCCACGACGCGGTCGCCGCCCCGTCCCGGCACCTCGGCCTCGTCCCCGTCGTCGAACGCCACGCCGAGGCACTCGAGTCCGTGCGGGCCCTCGCCGCCGTGGTCGCCTCCGGCGTGGACCTGGACGCGGTCCTCGCCGTCGCCCGCTCGGCGCCCTCGTTCGCCGCTGCGCCGTGGACGCCGTCGGTGGGCGAGCCCGTCGCCGGGCGGCCCGTGGTCGCGGTCGCCGGCGGACCCGCGTTCTCCTTCAGCTACGCCGAGACGGTCGAGCTGCTCACCGCCGCCGGCGCCGAGGTGTCCATCGTGGACCCGTTGCGTGACGAGGCGCTGCCGCCCGGCACGCGCGGGCTGGTCGTCGGTGGCGGTTTCCCCGAGGTGTACGCGCAGCAGCTGTCCGACAACGCGCCGCTCCGCGAGGCGGTCGCCGCACTCGCCGCCCGCGGCGCCCCGATCGCGGCCGAGTGCGCCGGGCTGCTGTGGCTGGCGCGGACCCTGGACGGCCGGCCGATGTGCGGCGTGCTGCCCGTCGACGCCGCCATGACCCCGAAGCTGACCCTCGGCTACCGCGACGCCGTCGCCGTCGCAGACAGCGTCCTCGCCGCCGCCGGCACCCGGGTCAGCGGCCACGAGTTCCACCGCACCGCCGTCACCCCGTCCTCCGGCGACGCGCCCGCGTGGGCCTGGCACGGTGAGCGCGGGACGGTCCGCGAGGGGTTCGCGGCCGGGTCGGTGCACGCGTCGTACCTGCACCTGCACTGGGCCGGCGCCCCGCACCTCGCGCACAGGCTGGTCTCGGCATGCGCGTAGTGCTCGGGTTCGGCGCCCGCTCCACCGCCACCGCCGCCGACGTCGAGGCCCTCCTGCCCGCCTTCACCGGCGACGTGGTGCTCGCCCTGTCCACCGTGGACACCAGGGCGGACCTGGCGGAGGAGCTGGCGTCCCGGCACGGCTGGGAGGTCGTCACCCACCCGGCGTCCGCGCTCGCCGCCGTCGAGGTGCCGAACCCGTCGCCGCGGGTCGCCGCCCACACCGGCACCCCGAGCGTCGCCGAGGCCGCCGCACTGCTCACCGCCCGCACCGCCGCGTCCAAGCCCCTCCCCGGCCGGTCCACCGCGCCGCCGTCGGCCGGGTCCGCCGCTCTGTCTGCGCCGGGGTCCGCCGCGCCGCCTTCGGCTGGGTCTGCCGCGCCGCCTTCGGCTGGGTCTGCCGCGCCGCCTTCGGCTGGGTCCACCGCGACGGTTCCCGATCAGTCTGACGTGCCACCCCCCGCACAGACGTTGGTCACTACGACCTCGCTCGATGGCCCGGCGGTGCTCGTCGTCGCCAGGCAGTCGTCCGCGGTCGCGACCCTCGCCGTCGCGGCGGTCGCGCCCGAGGTGACCGTCGTCGGGATCGGCGCCGACGGCCTGGAGTCCGTGTCGCCGGCCGGGCGTGCCGCGATCGCCGGGGCCACCGTCGTGTTCGGCAGCGGCCGGCAGCTCGACCTCGCCGCCGTCACCGCGAAGCGGGTCGAGTGGCCGTCGCCGCTCGTGCCCGCCCTGCCGCGGCTGCTCGCCGAGCACCACGCCGACCGGGTCGTGGTCCTCGCCAGCGGCGACCCCACGTACTACGGCATCGGCAGCACCCTCGTCAGGCTGCTCGGCGCGGCGCACGTGCACGTGGTGCCGCACCCGTCGTCGGTGTCCCTCGCGTGCGCGCGGCTCGGCTGGGCCCAGGACGACGTCGAGGTCGTCAGCGCCGTCGGCCGGTCCGTCGACGCGCTGCGCCGGGTCCTCCACAATGGACGCCGGGTGCTCGTCCTCAGCTCCGGCGCCGCCACGCCGCCGTCGGTGGCCGCGATCCTCGCCGAGACCGGGTTCGGCGGCAGCACCGTCACCGTCCTGGAGTCGCTCGGCGGCCCGGACGAGCGGATCCACCACGACGTCACGGCCGCCGGCCCGCTGAACGTCGTCGCCGTCGACTGCCGCGGCAGCGGTGCCGCCCTGACCCCGGGACTCGCGGACGACTCGTACAGCAGCGACGGCCAGCTCACCAAGCGCGAGATCCGCGCCGTCACCCTCGCCGCGCTCGGCCCCCGCCCCGGCGAGCTGCTGTGGGACGTCGGCGCCGGCTCGGGCAGCATCGCGATCGAGTGGCTGCGCGCGCACCGCTCGTGCCGCGCCGTCGCCGTCGAACGCGACCCCGTCCGGGCCGAGCGGGTCACCGCCAACGCCCGTACCCTCGGCGTCCCGCACCTGTCCACAGTGGTCGGTGCCGCGCCCGGCGCGCTCGACGGCCTCACCCCGTCCGAAGCGACACCGGACGCCGTCTTCATCGGCGGCGGCTTCACCGCGGCAGAGGTGTTCGAGCGCTGCTGGTCGGCGCTGCGCCCCGGCGGCCGGCTCGTCGTCAACGCGGTCACCGTCGCCTCGGAGCGGCTCGTCGCCGAGCTCCACGAGACGCACGGCGGCTCCCTGACCCGGATCGCGGTCCAGCGTGCCGCACCCGTCGGCGGGTTCCTCGCCTGGCGGCCGATGATGCCGGTGACGCAATGGGTGGTGTGGAAATGACGGTGTACTTCATCGGTGCCGGACCGGGCGCCGCGGACCTCATCACGGTCCGCGGCCGCGACGTCCTCGCCCGGACCCGGGTCTGCCTGTACGCGGGCAGCCTCGTGCCGGTCGAGCTCCTCGACGTGTGCCCGCCCGGCGCCCGGCTCGTCGACACCGCGAACCTCGACCTCGACCAGATCCTCGCCGAGCTGACCACCGCGCACGCCGCCGGCCTCGACGTCGCCCGCCTGCACTCCGGCGACCCCTCGGTCTTCAGCGCGATGGCCGAGCAGCTGCGCCGCCTCGACGCCGCGGGCGTGCCCTACGAGATCGTGCCGGGCGTCCCCGCGTTCGCCGCCGCGGCCGCCTCGCTGGGCCGCGAGCTGACCGTGCCGGGCGTCGCGCAGACCCTCATCCTCACCCGCACCGCCGCCCGCGCCACCCCGATGCCCCCGGGCGAGGAACTGTCCACACTGGCCGCCAGCCGCGCCACGATCGTGCTCCACCTGGCCGTGCAGCGCATCGCCGTCCTCGTCGAGGAGCTGATCCCCTGGTACGGCGAGGACTGCCCCGCCGCCGTCGTCGCCCGCGCCAGCCGCCCCGACGAGGTCATCCTCCGCGGCACCCTCGCCGACATCGCCCAGCAGGTCCAGGAGGCGGGCATCCTGCGCACCGCCGTCATCGTCGTCGGCCGCGTCCTCACCGCCGAGGAGTTCCCCGACAGCCACCTGTACTCCACCACCCGCCACCGCTCATGAGCCTCGACCCGTACCTCGCCGCCGGCGAGGTCGTGCAGGCGGACCACCCGGCCGTCCGTGCGGCCGCGGCGGCGCTGCGGGGAGGGCGTGACGACACCGGCTTCGCGCGGGTGGCGTTCGAGTTCGTACGAGACGAAGTGCGGCACTCGGTCGATGCCAGGGATCCGCGGGTCACGGTCACCGCGGCGGAGGTGCTCGAGCAGCGCGTCGGCCTGTGCTACGCCAAGTCACACCTGCTCGCCGCCCTGCTGCGGGCCGAGGGCGTGCCGGCCGGCCTCTGCTACCAGCGCCTCGCGACCGGCGACGGCGGCTTCGTGCTGCACGGCCTCGTCGCCGTGCGCCTCGACGGCCGGTGGCACCGGCAGGACCCGCGCGGCAACAAGCCGGGCGTCGACGCGCAGTTCTCGCTCGCCGGCCCGCGGCTGGCCTTCACCGTCGACCCGGCGGCGGGGGAGTGCGACTACGAGCCCGTGTTCGCGACCCCCGACCCGGGCGTCCTGGCCGCCCTGCGCTCCACCACCGACGTCCTCGCCCTGTGCGCCGAGGGCCTGCCCGACTCCCTGAGCGACCGCTGACCTGACCCGACGCCGTCGAGGACCTCGCCGCCGGCGGTGATCCCGCAGGCGAGCGGTGTGCTCACCCCTGGGGCCGGTCGACCGGCCAGAGCACGGGATCGATGCTGGTCAGGGTGTCGCGCAGCCTGGCGGCGCCCCGGCGGACCCGCGGGCCGGCGCCCTCGACCATCGCGTCGCACTGGCGCACCGCGGCGTCGCGCTCGTCGGCGTAGATGTCGAACACGTGGTGGACGGCCGTGCCGAGCCAGTTGGCGTGGCTGTCGCCGGCGCCCGCCCGCGCTGCCGCCACCGCCGTCAGCCCGGCGGCGTCCATGCGCCGGAGCAGGGCGGTGGCGGTGACCAGGGTGACGTACGTGTCGCCCGGGTCGAGCAGGAGCCGGTGCAGCGGTTTTCGCGTCTCCGGCAGGTCCGCGAAGCTGGCCATGGCCCGGCCCGCGTCCGCACGGTCCCGGTAGTCGGGGCTCTCCGCCAGCCGTACCAGCGCCGCCACCACAGCACGTCGGGCCTCGTCGTCCATGGCTGCCATTCTCCGGGCGATGTGGGACGAGCGTCGAGCCGCGCCGCCGGCGCGCGCCGAGTGGATCGAGACTACGCCCGCCGCCGATGAGGTGTCGCACCGTCATCGGCGGCGTCGCCTGACGGGCCGTCAGGCGCGCGGCTCTCGCAGGACCGCCGCCGGGCGCGGCTCCGCCGCGGGAACGGGTTCGCGCAGGGCGGCGGACAGGGCGGCCGCCAGCACGGGCACGACGGCGAGGGCGATGAAGGCGCCGCGGGGCCCGTGGTGGTCGGCGATGAGGCCGAGCAGCGGCATCGCCAGGCCGCCGGCGCTGACGGCCAGGCCCAGGGTGACGCCGGCCGCGGTGCCGGGGCGGGTCGGCAGGTAGTCCTGGCCCAGCTTGACCAGCACGGCGAACGGGATGTTCGTGACCAGGCCGACCAGCAGCGCCAGCGGCAGCGCCAGGTAGGGCGACGGGCACAGGAGCATGACCGCGATCGCCGGGCCGAGCAGCAGGTTCCCCAGGCGTACGGTGCGCACGAGGCCGATCCGGTCGGCGATCCGGCCGCCGGCGAGGGTGCCCAGGACGCCGCCGCCGAGCTGCAGGGCGAGGGCGGCGCCGCCGAGGGTGGGGGAGGCGCCGAGGGTGTCGATCCAGTAGAGGGCGACGAACGTGTTGACGCCGAACGACACCGCCGAGCGGACGATCTCCACCGACGCGAGGACGGCGAACTGCGCGGGCCGGTCCCGCCCCTCGGCGGCGGCCCGCGCGGCGGCGGCGCCCGTGGTGCGGCGCTGGTGGCGGAGCAGGACGAAGCCCATGAGCACGGCCGGCGGGATGAACAGGGCGGTGGCGCCGACGCCCCACGCGTCCAGCGCCGGGGTCGCCAGGGCGGGTGCGACGAAGAAGCCGACGCTGCCGCCCGCGGCGAAGTAGCTCATCGCGGTCGCGCTCGACCCCGCCGCGAGCCGCGCGTCGCGCCCCGCGGCCGGGTGGAACATCGCCACGCCGAGGCCGGACAGCAGCAGGAGGGTCCAGACCACGGGGTACGACGGCGCCACCCCGGCGAGGCCCGCGCCGGTGCCGGCCAGGGCCACCCCCACCGGCGACATCCACGGCAGGCGGCGCCGGTCGGCGAGCACGCCGAAGACGAGCTGCGGCAGGGAGCTGCCGAGCGCGGCGGCCATGGCGAGCCCCGCGGCGGCGACGTAGCCGTAGTGGCGGTCGAGGACGAAGTACGGCACCGCGGCGGGCACGAGCCCCTGGTAGAAGTCGTCGACGGCGTGCGCCGCCGCCCACACCCGCATGCGCCGCCACGGGGAGGCGATCGCAGTTGCAACAGTCACCCGTTCAAGATCGCAGCGGGTGTACGGTGCGGGCTTCCGGTATTCTGCCGATCGATGTCGAACATCCGCCACATGCCGGTCGCTCCGACGAAAGCCACCGAGCACGGCTCCGGCTTTCACATCGACCGGCACCGCCACGACCAGCATCAGCTGGTGTACGTGAGCCGCGGGGTCATCGCCGTGCAGACGGAGGCCGGCGGGTGGGTCGCGGCGGCGGACCGGGCCGTGTGGATTCCCGCCGGCTGCTGGCACGAGCACCGGTTCCACGGCGCGAGCGCGTTCCACACCGTCGGGTTCGCCGACGAGGACGACCCGCCGCTGCCGGCCGGCGCGCCGACCGTCGTCGCGGTCGGCCCGCTCCTTCGAGAGCTGCTCGTCGCCTGCACCGACGCGGACCTGCCGGCCGATGAGGAGACGCGGCTGAGGGCGGTGATCCGGGACCGGCTGCACCGCGCGCCGCAGGAGCCGGTCGCCCTGCCCACCGCCCGCGACGGGAGGCTCGCCGCCGCGTGCGCGGCGGCCGCGGACCGCCTCGACGAGCCGCGGACCCTGGCCTCGCTGGCCCGGGAGGCCGGCGCGAGCGAGCGGACCCTGGCAAGGCTGTTCCGCGCCGAGTTCGGGATGACGTATCCGCAGTGGCGCACCAACGTCCGCGTGTACCGCGCGATGATCCTCCTCGCGGGCGGGCTGCCGGTCACGGCGGTCGCGCACCGGTGCGGGTTCGCGACGCCGAGCAGCTTCGTCGACACGTTCCGCCGCGCGACCGGCCAGACCCCGGGCGTCTACGCGGCTCGTGAACGGGCCGGTTGAGGCGCGTCCCGCGAACGGGCCGGCTGAGGCGCGGCCGGCCCGTCGCCCTGCGCGTCCCGGAACGGAATCAGGTGCAGTGCTTGAGCTTCGGGCGGATCGACGCCGGCACCGTGTCCTGGCAGACGTTGTCGGTGCCGCCGATGAGCGCCTTCCAGACCTTGTTCGTGCCGTCGTACTTGAACACGACGACGGCGGTGTCCATCGCCTCCGGCTGCGTCAGGGCCGTCGCGTACCCCTGGTAGCAGCTGATGTCCTTGAAGCCCTTGCCGAGGATGATCGCCCCGGCGACCTCGGCGTTGGCCTGGAACGCCTTCTGCAGCGTGGCCGCGTCGACGGGGCAGCTCCCGCCGGTCGCCGCCGAGCCGGATGCGGCCGGCGCCGCGCTGGACGGTGCCGCCGCGCTGGACGTGCCGGCGGCCGGAGCGGTGCTGGTGGATGCGGGTGCCGCGGTGGTGTCGGCCGGGTCCTCGGAGGAGCAGCCGGCGAGGGCGATCGCCGCGACGGCGATCGGGAGCAACGCTCGTGTCATCACACGCGGAATCCTGTCGTCTCCGGGGGCCGCGTGGTTGTCGGCTAGCGGACATCTACATTGGACAGTCGGCGGATGTCAGGCGTCGATGCGCATGAGCTTCCGGAAGTCGTACTGGTAGCCGTACCTGAGGCCGGTGAGCTGCTCGTCGACGGCGCCGACGCGGTCGGCGGGCACCGCCCGGCGCAGCTCGGCGCGCAGCACGACGCGGGCCAGGCAGTCGCCGGTCAGGTCGAGGAAGTCCGGGCCGCCCACGGGCTCCTCGGCGGCCGGGAACCACGGCTCGTCGCGCAGCGGCTCCCACCATCGCTCGGGGACGAACTCCTGCAGCATGTCCACCGCCGGGGCGAGCCAGCCGTCCGGCGCGTAGCCGGTGCTGTCGACCCAGACCGTGCCCTCGAACGGGCCGTTGAGGACCAGCCACGCGTACAGCTGGCTGCGGGTGCCGCCGAGGTGCAGCATCCCGTCGCGGGGGTCGCCGTCGATGTCGTAGAAGTCGTCCGGGTCCAGATGGTCCGCGTCCTCGCCCATCTCCTCCTGGTACTCCTCCAGCTGATCCGGCGTGCCGGCCCAGGCGCGGTCCAGCGGGAACGGATCCGTGTTGCACCGGAAGTGCTCCTCGGCCTCGTCCTGCTTGGACAGTGGCGTGCCGTACGCGGCCAGGGCCAGCAGCCCCGTGTCGGCGTCGCCGAACTCGAGCAGGTAGCGGCGGTAGCTCTCCGGCAGGCGGATCCCGTGCCGGGACTCGAAACCCTCCACTGTGGACGGATCCAGCGGGGCGGGCGCGGCCTCGGTCCAGCCGAGGTCGTGCAGGCGGGCGAACAGCCGCCGGATCCTGGCGACGCGCGGCTCGATGTCGGTCACGGGGTCGACCCTAGCGGCCGCGTCTCCACCCGTGGGTTGAGCCCCGGAGTCCATCTCCGCGCCGCCACGCCCGGCCACCGCCGCTGCGTACGGTCCATGTCGTTCCCCCCAGACGAACGGAGACAGCGATGGTGGAGAAGGCGCTCGTGGTGGCGGCCGGGATGGCGTTCGCGGCGTTCGTGATCAGCCGTCAGGTCCGGCGGCGCAAGGTCACCGCACGTGGGCTGGCGATCCTGCCGGTGTGGTTCCTGGCCCTGGCGCTGCTCGTCGACCACGCCGTGCTCGGCCTCGCGGTCGGCGGCTCCCGGCAGCGGGCCGAGACCGCGGAGCGCCTCCTCGCCACCGAACAGGCGGTCCGGGAGGCGGAGCTGACCACGTTCGCCGAGGACCAGGAGATGCTGGCCGCGCTCCGGGCCGGCGCCCGCGGCTACCTCACCAAGGACGCCGAAGCCGACGAGGTGGTCCGCGCGATGCGCCGGGTCACCTCCGGCGACGCCGACCTCGCGCCGCAGGTGCAGCGGCGGCTGCTGGAGATGCTGCCCGGCCACCCGCCCGCCCCGCAGGGCCCGCCGCCGGACGGCCTGACCGAGCGCGAGCTGCAGGTCCTCAGGCTGGTCGCGGAGGGCCTGTCCAACACCGAGATCGCCGGCCGGCTGCACGTGTCCGACGCGACGGTGAAGACCCACATCAACCACCTGTTCGCCAAGACCGGCGTGCGCGACCGTGCCCAGGCGGTCGCGTACGCCTACCGCCACCGCCTCGTCACCGGCTGACCCGCGTCCCGGGTGTCAGCGGGGGCGCAGGCCGTCCAGGGCGATCTGCAGCACCCGGTCGCGCTGGGCGTCGTCGCGGAAGCCGGCCGAGGTGAGGCCGCTGAGCATGCGGACGGTGTCGTCGAAGGTGACGTCGGGCCGGACGGCGCCGGCGGACTGGGCGTGGGTCATCAGGGGCTCGCCGACGCGGTAGATCTCCTCGCGGCAGCTGCGGAACATCGCCGAGTCGCGGTTGAGCGCCTCGTAGATGGCGCGCTTCGTCGCCGCGTACGACACGAACCTGCGCAACCAGGACTCCAGGGCGTCCCACGGCGGGAGGCCGGCGACGTCCTCGGCGGTCTGGCACAGCTGCTCGATCTCGCCGAGGTAGACGGTCTCGAAGAGGTCCTGGCGGGTGGGGAAGTTGCGGTACAGCGTCCCGATCCCGACGCCGGCGCGCCGGGCGATGTCCTCCAGGGACGCGTCGGTGCCGTGCTCGGCGAACGCGTCACGGGCCGCGGCGAGGAGCGCGTCGAAGTTGCGCCGGGCGTCGGCGCGCTGCGGGCGCCGGACGGCGACAGGGGACTCGGCCGACATGGGTGATCTCCAGCACGCAACGGAATAGTGGAACCAGGTAGAAGCGGAGGCACCCCTCCGCTAATGTGGAGGCGTACCTCCACTACTGTACCGCGTCCGGGGGAAAGATCCGATGACACGCGCACTCACCCTCAGCCCGCCGTCGCTCGCCACCGTCCGGCCGCGGGCGAGCCGGTTCCTCTTCGTCGCGCTGGCCACCGCGGCCGCGTCGTTCTCCCTGCTGCAGTCGCTGGTCACGCCGGTGCTGCCGAAGATCCAGCACGACCTGCACACCAGCCAGGGCACGGTCACCTGGGTGCTCACCGCGTGGCTGCTGTCCGCCGCCGTGGCGACGCCGATCATGGGGCGCATCGGCGACATGTACGGCAAGCGCCGCACCCTCCTCGTCGCGCTCGCCGCCATCGCGGCCGGGTGCCTGATCGCCGCCGCGGCGCCCAACGTCGGCGTCCTGATCATCGGGCGGGTCGTGCAGGGCCTCGGCGGGGCGGTGTTCCCGATCTCGTTCGGCATCCTCCGCGACGAGCTGCCGCCGGCCCGGGTCCCGTCCGCGATCGGCGGGCTGTCCGCGGTGATCGCCGTCGGCGGTGGCCTCGGCGTGGTCCTCGCCGGCCCGGTCGTCGGCGCGCTGGACTGGCGGGCGCTGTTCTGGATCCCCGCCGTCGTCGTGGCGGGCACCGCGCTGCTGACGCTGCGGTTCGTCCGCGAGTCGCCGGTCGGCGACCCGGGTCAGGGCCGGGGCCGGATCAACTGGCCGGCCGGGGTGCTGCTGTCCGCGTGGCTGGTCGCCCTGATCCTGCCGCTGAGCAAGGCCCCGGTGTGGGGGTGGACGTCCGCGCGGGTCGTCGGGCCGCTGCTGCTCGCCCTCGTCCTCGCCGCCGCATGGGTACTGGTGGAGCTGCGCTCGGCGGAGCCGCTGATCGACATGCAGATGATGCGGCTGCCCGCGGTGTGGACGACGAACCTGGTGTCGCTGCTGTTCGGCGCCGGGATGTTCGCGACCTACGCGTTCCTGCCCCAGTTCCTGCAGACGCCGCGGTCGACCGGCTACGGGTTCGGCACCACGGTCACCGGCGCCGGTCTCGCCATGCTGCCGATGCTGGTCACGATGGCGGTGGCCGGGTCCGCGAGCGGCCCGCTGACCGCGTACGTGCCGACGAAGGTCCAGCTGCTGATCGGCACCGCGACCGCCGCGGTGTCGTGCGCGGGGCTGACGCTGTTCCACGACGCGTACTGGCAGGTCGCCGTCGCGACGGGCGCGTTCGGGGTGGGGCTCGGGCTGACGTTCACGGCGATGGTCAACCTCATCGTGGCGACCGTCCCCGCCGGGCAGACGGCCGTGGCCAGCGGCATGAACGCCAACATCCGCACCATCGGCGGCTCGCTCGGCGCGGCCGTGGCCAGCGCCGTGATCACGGCCCACGCGACGCCCGAGGGTCTGCCGCTGGAGTCGGGCTACACGTACGCCTTCGCCGTGCTGACCGCGATGCTCGCCACCGCCGCGGTGATCGCGACCGTGGTCCCTCGGGCCCGGAAGGCCTGAGGGACCCGGGAACCGCTCAGCCGCGGGCGATCCAGACGTCGTCGAGCATGCCGTGGAACTGGTCGTTGTCCTTGCCGTTGCCCTTGCCGCCGATGCTGAGCGGCACGGCGTTGACGACCGACAGCGTCGCCGGCAGGGTCGCCGTGCCGTGGACCACGTCGTCGACGAGCAGGGTGAGGGAGGTGCCGTCGCGGCGGCACTCCAGGCGGTGCCAGGCGCCGTCGGACACCGACACGTCCGACAGGGCCACGTGGATCGCGGGCCCGGCCGCGTCGGCGAACACGCAGCTCGGCCGGCCCGCCGCGCCGTCGATCTGCAGCTTGTACTGGGTGCCGGAGGCCGAGTAGCCCTTCTGCACGATGTTCTGCCCGGAGCCGGTCTCCTTCTTCGGCAGGCGCACGGTCGCGCCGTAGCGGATCGGGCCGGTGCCGGGGTTCAGGTCCGGCGAGTCGGGCGTCTGCAGCACCGCGTGCGGGCACTTCTTGCCGGCGCACCGGGTCGGGAAGTCCGCCGCCAGGCCGGTGGTGATCTTCCCGGGCAGCTCGGCGAGCCGGACCTTGCCGCCGTGCCCGGCCGACGAGGTGAGCGTGTGCCCGTGCCCGGAGTCGTCCGCGACGACGGCGCCCCCGGCTCCCTTGCTCGCGGTGTCGAAGGTGTACCGGGCGACGATGACCGGTGCGGCTGTCTCGGCTGTGGCGGCGGCCGGCTCGGGTGCGGGCCGGCTCGGGGCGGCGGACGCGGGGCCGGCGCCGCCGAGCGCGCAGAGTGCCGCGACCGCCAGCACCGCCGGCCGGATGGCGCTCATCCGTCCGCCATACGTGTTCCCCCATGTGTTCATGCCCGAAATGTGTCATATTGACGCCGTAACCTCCGAGCATTTCCCCCAACGTGTCGGCCGCATTCCGTAGCCGAACGGTTGACGCAGGGTCACCCAAACCGGATGCCCGGACATGATCGTCAAGGTTCTGGGAAACTCGAAACCATGCGGTGGGCGGCGGTGGTTGCTGTGCTGATCGTGCTGATGCCCTCCGCCGGTCACGCCGCCGTGCCGGCGAGGGCGCCGGCGGCACCCGTCGAGATGTGCCGGATCACCGACCCCGCCGTGACCGAGGTGTCCGGGCTCGCCGTCACCCCCACGGGCTACCTCGTGGAGAACGACAGCAACCCCGACCCGGCCAAGACCCGCGTCTTCATGCTCGACAAGGCGTGCAGGGTGACCGGCGACGTCCAGTACCCCACGACCGCCCGGGACCCCGAGGACCTCGCCGTCGACCGGAAGGGCACGCTGTGGATCGCCGACATCGGCGACAACGGCCCATTGACCGGAGGCTCCGGCAACCGCCGCAGCACGATCGCGCTGTGGACCATGGCCGCCGGCTCGAAGCAGCTGAAGATCCACCGCCTGGTGTATCCGGACGGGGTGCCCCGCGACGCCGAGGCGCTGCTCATCGACGGGAAGGGCCGGCCGGTGATCGTCACCAAGGACCCCAACGGTGAGGTGTTCCGCCTCGACACGCCGCTGCCGACCGACAACACCGAGGGCGCGAAGCTCACCAAGGTCGGCGCGTTCGAGCCGCGGCGCACCGGCACGTCCAACCCGTTGGGGTTCCTCGGCATCGCCTGGGTCACCGGCGCCGCCGTGTCCGCCGACGGCACCAAGGCGGTGGTGCGCACCTACGCCGACGCCTACGAGTTCGAGGTCAAGGGCGGCGACGTCGCCGCGGCGATCACCTCCGGCAAGGCCACCGTGACCGCGCTGCCCGACGAGCCGCAGGGGGAGGCGATCGCCTACACCGCCGACGGCGCGAGCCTGCTGACCGTCTCCGACCAGGACGGTCCGGCCGTGATCCTGCGGTACCCCAGCGGCCTGAAACCGGCCCCGCCGAGCAGCGCCGCACCGCCCCCGCCGGCCCAGGCGCAGGCCCAGGCGCAGGCCCGGACGGCGCCCGACTCGAAGCGGTCCACCCGCGCCCCGCTGCTGCTGGGCGCCTTCACGGTGGTCGCGTTGATGCTGGTCGCGGCCGTAGCACGACGCGCCAGGCGACGATGAGCACCCACGGTGTCGACGCGGGAGCGCTCACATGACACGATTCACCGACAAACAGCAGTCGGGGGAGGGGCACGCGGCGGTGGTGCGCATCGAGGTCGAGCGGGCCACGACCCGTGACATGCGCCGGCGCAACCGGTCGACGCTGCTGTCGGAGCTGTTCTTCCGGGGGCCGCTGAGCCGCCACGACCTGAGCCGCATCACCGGCCTGAGCGCCGCGACCGCCAGCAGCGTCACCGGCGAGCTGCTCCAGGAGCACCTCATCGTCGAGGCCGGCCAGATCGAGTCCGACGGCGGCCGCCCGCGCGTGCTGCTGCGCGTCAACCCCGACTTCGGCCGGCTCGTCGGCGCCGACGTCGGCGAGACCGGCGTCAAGGTCGAGCTGTTCGACCTGTCCATGACCCGCCTCGCGGCCGTCGACGAGCCGCTGCCGTCGTCGCGGCCCGCCCCGGAGGCCGTCGCCGCGCAGCTGCTCGCCGGCATCCGCGAGGTCCTCGGCGACACCGACCCGGCCGACGTCATCGGCGTCGGCATCGGCGTGCCCGGCACCGTCGAGCAGTCCGACCCCGTGCGGGTGCACGCCCCGACCATCGGCTGGCGCGGCACGTCCCTCGACGGGCTGCTGCGCGACGGCGGCGTCACCGCGCCGCTCTTCATCGAGAACGGCGCGAAGTCCCTCGGCCAGGCCGAGATGTGGTTCGGCGCGGGCCGCGGCGCCGCCAACGCCGTCATCGTCCTCGTCGGCTCCGGCGTCGGCGCCGCCGTCATCACCAACGGCACCCTCTACCGCGGCGCGAGCAGCAGCGCCGGCGAATGGGGCCACACCACGGTCGTCTACGGCGGCCGGCAGTGCCGGTGCGGCGCCCGCGGCTGCCTGGAGGCCTATGTCGGCGCCGAGGGCATCCTCGACCGGTATGAGCAGGTCAACCCCGGCCTGGTCCGCAGCGCCGACGAGCTCGCCGACGTCGCGGCCCTCATCGCGGCCGGCACGCCCGAGGCCGAGGGCATCCTCGCCGAGACCGCCGGCATGCTCGGCGCGGGCATCGGCAACCTGGTCAACCTGTTCAACCCCGAGCGCGTCGTCCTCGGCGGCTGGGCCGGCCTCGCCCTCGGCGCCCGCTTCCTGCCGCAGATCCGCGCGGCGGCGGGGGAGCAGGCCCTGGAGCACCCGTTCGGCCAGGTGTCGATCGAGCTGTGCGAGCTCGGCCCCGACGCCGTCGCGTTCGGCGCGGCCACCCTGCCGATGGCCGAGCTGCTCCGCCGCGCGTCCCGCCCCTGATCCCCGTGTCGCACTTCTGACCGCCGTTTGCCGAAACTCGCGTCGCGACCTGCGAAGATCGATACAGTTCGCCTCGCGCCCCCTTGCCATCATGTCCCGCATGAAGGCACTGGCAGGCGGATGGGCGCTCACCGGCACGGGCGCCCTGCTCGGACTCGGCACCACGCTCACGCTCTGGGCCGTCGGCCCGTCCAAGTTCGACCCGGCGCGCTCGTGCCACTACCGCTTCGACGAGAGCCGCACGTTCACGGCCGTCGAGCGCTCCTTCCCGCCCCGCGTCACCTGCGTCCGCGACGACGGCCAGACCTTCGAGTACCTCTCCTCGACCACGACCCTCACCTCAACGGTCCTCCTCGCCGTGTCGGCGGCGCTGGTCCTGGCGGGCGCCGCCCTCCTCGCCACGACCTGGCTGCGCCGCGACGCCGTCCCCGCCCCACCCCCGTCCGGCAGCCGCGCCGTGCACCTGTGGCTCGCCCTGCTGCTCGGCCTCGCCCTCACGTTCGTCGTGACCGGCCTGGGCCTGGCGCTGTACCTCTTCCTCGGCCCCCTCGCCGCGCTCTTCCTCGCCACCCCGGCCCTCCTCGGCGCCGCCGCCCTCGCCGCCGCCCTGGACCGCCACGCCGGCCCACCCCGCCCAGGCCCCCGCCGCCGCGGCACGACCGTCACCCTCGGCGGCGCCCTCCTCGGCACGGCCCTGGTCCTCGCCACCTTCACCATCGACGCCCTCGACGGCTGGACCCCGCCGACGTTCCTGCTCGCCGTCCTCCTGTACCCCGCGATCGCCGCCACCCAGCACTTCCTGCCCAGCCCAGCCCCGACCACCCAGCCCACTCAACCGGCCCGCCCCTGAACCGACCGCGCATCGGACGTGCCCACCTCCGCGAGGACCTGCGGGGGCGCCGGCCCGCCCCAACTGCGACTCGCCGGACGTCATCGGGGCGGGGGCGGCGATCACCGGGGGTGGGGACGACGTGTTCCTGACGGCGGTTGGGCCCAAGGCCGACCTGAAGGGCCTCAGCCGTGCCGGTACGGCTGGAACTCCAGCGACGCCGGGTAGCCGGTGCCGGTCACGGCCTCGATGACGGCCCACAGGAAGTCCTCGTCGGGCCCCCAGGACGGGATCTCCACGGTCGCCTCCACGGGCAGCGGCGTGCCCACGTCGACCACCGCCTCCCCGTCGGCGTGGACGAGCTGCCGCACGACCTCGCCGCCGCTGGAGAGCGTGAACGCGTAGGTGCTGGCGACGCTGGAGAAGATGACGCTCAGCGCGTCGCCGGGCGGGTCGCAGGCCGGGGCGAGCGCCATCGACGGGTCCCACACCTGCGCCCAGCCGCCCGTCTCCGCGGCGAACAGCACCCCGTCGGCGAGCCCGCTCGTGGCCTCGTCGGCGGGGACCGGGGCGCCTTCCGCGACCGCGCGGGACGCGAGCAGCCCGACGGCGTCCGCCGCCGAGGCGCTCCGCACGAACAGCGCCGACGTGTTCCAACCCATCCCGAAACCCTAGAGCAGCCAGTGGTCGTGCGGGTGGCGGCCCGGCCGGAAGCCGGCGGCCTCCACCATCGCGGCCGCCTCGGCGAAGCCGGTCGCGACCAGGTCGGGCCGGTGCGCGTCACTGCCGAAGCACACGGCGCGCCCGCCGCAGTCGCGCCACCAGGCGACGAACTCGGGTTCGGGGCCGCGGCGGGTGTTGACCTCCAGGGCGCGGCCGGTGCCGGCGAGGGCGCGCAGCACCGCCCGGATCTCCTCCTCGAAGTCCGCGATCGTGAACGTGGTGCCGGCCGGCAGGTAGCGGACCGGGTAGTCGAGGTGGGTCAGGGCCGAGAACGGCGGGCCCGACTCGATCATGAGGATCGCCTCGGCGAAGTAGTCGCGCAGCACGTCCGCGACGCCCCGCAGCGGGTACTCGTCCTCGACGAGGCGGAACCGGCCGTCCACCCGCAGCGAGTGCAGCGACCCGATGACCCGCTCGAACGGCGCCGAGGCCAGCAGCGAGGACGCCTGCGCCGGGAACCAGTGCGGCTCGCCCAGCTCGACCCCGGTGATGATCTTCAACGTCGGGAACCTCGACCGGCACCGGTCGATCGCCGCCAGGTAGCCGGGCACGTCCAGCGGCGGCGGGGCGAGGTTCCTGTCGTCGGTCATGTGCGAGAACCGGCGCCCCGGGACGGCGTCGACGTCCCAGACGACGAAGTCGGTGTGCTCGGTGAACGCGATCGCCGGCAGTCCGAGCTCCACGGCCCGCGCGCAGGAGCCCTCCATGTCGCCGGTCGCGGTGTCCCAGGAGAACTCGGTGTGCGTGTGCAGGTCCGCGGGGAGCATGCCGGTGATCGTGTCAGGAGATGCCGAGGCCCCGCAGGTGTGTGAGGGCGTCGGTGACGCTCGCCACCACGGGCACGCCGGGCGTGACGGAGGGCCGGTCGACCATGAGCACCGGCAGCCGCAGCGACCGGGCCGCGTCCAGCTTCGCGGCCGTCATCGGGCCGCCGCTGTCCTTCGTCACGAGGAGCTGGATGTCGTACGAGGTGAGCAGCGCCGTCTCCCCGTCGACGGTGAACGGCCCCCGGTCGAGGATCGACGCCAGCCGCGGCGGGTGCGGCGGCGCCACCGGGTCGACGCTGCGCACGAGGAACCAGCGGTCCGTCAGGGCGGCGAACGCGCCGAGGCCCTGCCTGCCGGTGGTGAGGAACACCCGCTCGTAGGGGGACGCCGCGATGAACGCCGCCGCGGCATCGAGGTCCTGCACCCGGTGCCACTCGTCGCCCTCGCCGGCGATCCAACCCGGGCGTCGCAGCACCACCAGCGGTACACCTGCCGCCGCCGCCGACGCGCTCATCCCCGCCGCGAACGGATGGGTCGCGTCGACGACCACGTCGACCGCCTCGGCCCGCACGTAGGAGGCCAGCCCGGCGGGGCCGCCGAACCCGCCGACGCGGACCTCGCCGGGCGGCAGGGAAGGGTCCGCGACCCGTCCGGCGAGGGAGCTGATCACCCGGCAGCCGCCGGTCAGCGCCTCCGCGAGCCGCCTCGCCTCACCGGTCCCGCCGAGGATGAGCACAGTGCGCACGCCGGCAAGGATGTCATGCGGCGACGTGCAGCTCGACGCGTCCCTTCCCGGCCGCCTTCGAGCGGTACAGCGCGGCGTCGGCGAGGCGGAACATCGTCTCGCCGTCCAGTCCCGGCGTGCGGACCACCACCCCGGCGCTCGCGCCGACCCGCACCGGGCAGCCCGACGACGCCACCCGCGCCACGATGTGCACGCTCGGCACGCCGGTCGCGACGACCCCGCCGAGGCTGCCGATGGCGTGCATCGTGTCGCGCAGCAGCAGCGGCCAGGCCAGCACGAACAGCGCAGCCGCGACCATCACCCCGTCGAGGGCCAGCCGGACCCGCTGCTCCAGGGACTGCGGGGCGGCGGGCGCGCTGAGCAGGACCGCGGGCGCGAGCCCGACCGCGAGCAGCGACGCCCAGTCCCCGGCCCGCGGCGGCGGCCCGTCCCGCCCGGCGACGACGTCCAGGACGTACAGCAGGCAGGCCAGGGTCCAGCCGCTGGACGCGAGCCCGGCGAAGCCCCAGGCGACCCTGGCCCTGCCGGTGCCGGCGGCGAAACGGCGGAAGAGCCGCACGTTCGTGGCGAGGGCGAGGAGCGTCGTGCCGGCGCCCACGGTCGCGATCGTGCCGGCCGTGGGCGCCAGGATGACCGCGACCTGGGCCGCGGCGCAGACCGCGAGCAGACCGGCGACGAACAGCATCGCCGGTCTGATCGGCAGTGGTTACGGGTAGTTGACCCAGTTCGCGACGTTCGTCGAGGAGTTCGACGGCCCGCCGGTGTTGTTGATGATGTGCGCGATGGTGCCGGTGCCACCGAGGGAGACGGTGACCATGTTGTGGAACTTCACGCCTCCGGTCTGCGGGACCTCGAACGAGTGGCCCAGCACGACGCTCGGGTTGGTGCTGAAGAAGCAGTAGCTGCCCAGCCCCCACGCCTCGTGACTGGTGACGTTCGCGCCGACCTTGTACGCGGCCCAGCCCTGCGCCCCGCCGCCGCTGGACCAGCTGGACTGGTTCGGCACGTCGTACGGGATCTCGTTCTGGTAGAAGTACGTCCGGCCGCCGTTGCCGTTCCAGATCGTCTGGTACTGCTGGTAGTGCTCGACGAACAGGCCGTACATGGTGACGTTGTTGCCGTTGACGACGAGGCCGTTCGCGCCGGTGTTGATGTTCCAGCCGACGGTGCCGCCGTTGCCGTGGTCGGCGCGCCAGATCCACATGTGGTCGCCGATCACGTTGTTGCTGTTGACCCGCAGGCTGACGGTCGCCTTGCCGGCGATCGAGCCGCCGACGCGGAAGAACACGTCGTGCAGCGACGTCGGGTTCGCCGAGTGGTCCGCGGTCGAGCCGTTCGGGCCGACCTCCATGAGGACCTGCGAGTTGGTGGTGCCGGCGTCGAAGAGGACCCCGGCGACCTTCACGCCGTCGACGTCGGCGACGGTCATCGCGGTCACGCCGTTGTCGGGCACGATCGTGGCCAGGCCCAGGCCGAGCACGACCGTGTTGGCGCGGGTGATCCGGATGGTGTCGTTCACGTGGTACACGCCGGGGGTGAACAGCAGGTTCTGACCGTTGGCCAGGGCGGCGTTGATGCTGGCCGCGGTGGCGCCGGCCTTCACGATGTAGAACTGGCTGATCGGCAGGCTGGAGCCCGCCGTGCTGCCGGAGGACCAGCTGTTGCCGCTGGCGTTGGTGCGCAGCGACGGCACGAACACCTGGTAGGCGCCCGCGGAGTCGACGTACAGGAACGGCTTCTCCCGCACGACCGGCGCGGCGCCGACCGTGGTGTACGGCGGGTTGGGGAAGCTGTTGCCGGGCGCGCCGGCGGTTCCGACGAAGACCTGGTTCCAGTTGGAGCCGGACCAGCTGCCGATCTGCGAGTTACGGGTGATCCACTGCTGCTGGCTGCCGGACTGGATCTGGCCGTCGATCTTGCTGTCGGAGATCCAGCCACCGCTGGACCAGCCGCCGTCGGACAGCGCCAGGTTCCCGCGCACGTGCATCCGCCGGTACGGCGCGGCCTGCGACACCGCCCACCGGTCGAGCCCGCCGGTCGGGGTGACGGACAGGTTCTCCGCGGAGCGCCAGAAGTTCTGCGTCGCGTTCTGCGAGCCGTCCGGCCACCAGTCGGCCTCGGCGTGCACGGCGCCGTTGATGACCACCGAGTCCGGGCTCAGCCCGAGGCCCGCGACCTGGGTGAAGAACCCGACGTTGGCGTTGACGTTGTACGTGCCGGGCTTGAACAGCAGCGCGAACCGGGCGTCGCCGAACTGGTTCGTCACCTGCTGGTTGAACACGGTGTTGAGCCGGTTCTGGATCGTCGCCTGCGACATCGAGGAGTCGAACACCGACACGTTCGGGCCGAGGTCGGGGTTGTTCGGGTTGTTCGGGGGCGTGCTGGTCGGCGGGTTCGTGGTGCCTCCCGGGAGCGTCCACTGCTGGTTGGCGCTCGCGAAGCAGTCCCACAGCTGGAGCTTGGTCCCGTCGGCGGAGCTGGGGCCGGTCGCGTCCAGGCACTTGCCGAGCGACCGCAGTGTGCCGTCGCTCTGCTTGGACCACTGCTGGGCGGTGGTCCCGTTGCAGTCCCAGATCTGGATCTTCGTGCCGTTGGCGTTGCTGGCGGCGTTGACGTCGAGGCACTTGCCGAGGGCGCGGATCGTGCCGTCGTCGCCGACCGTCCACTGCTGGGCGCCGGTGCCGTTGCAGGTGTACAGCTGGACCTGGGTGCCGTTGGCGCTGCTGGCGGCGGCGACGTCGACGCACTTGCCGCCGTAGCCGGTGATCTGGCCGGTGGCGGCGGCCGAGGCGGTGGTCATGGCGACCACGGTGGTGCCGGTGACGGCGAGGACGGTCGCGCCGATGGCGAGACCGATCCTGCGTCGTGAGATGCGGGTCACGGGGGTCCCTTCTGGGCGGTTCGCCCGCCCTCGGGACCCATGTCGGGGGGTAGGTCCGGGGCGGGCGGGGAGCCGCCCTCCGGCGCCGGTGGGTGACGACGGAGGCCGAGATCTGTGAAGTTGCCTTACAGATCCATCGGAGGCTATTCCCGCCCCGGTACCTTAGTCAATACGCGACCTGAATTAAGGGGATGGCCTGCTGATTTACGCCTTCGCCAGGATCTCGCCCGCGCCGCCGACCGTCTCGTTCACGGCCTCCAGGTAGGCCTTCATGTCCGTGTTCTCCAGGCCCGTGCCCGCCACGACGACCGTGTTGCCGACGATGAGCGTCGGGTACATCTTCGCCTCGTCCTGCGCGTACGCCTTGGCCGCGTTGGCCGCCTTGAACTCCACGAAGATCGCCTGCTGCCCCCGCGACGGCATGAAGTCGCCCTTCTTCTTGTAGCAGTCGAACTGCTTGAAGTTCGCGACCGCGGACCGGTACTTCGAGGGCACGCCCGTCGAGTTCGTGTCCCACTGGCCGACCGGGCACAGCGGGTCCTTGGTGAACAGGTCACCGGTCAGCTTCGCCACCGTCTGGTACTGCAGCCCCTTCCCGGCCGCACCGCTCGCCTTCGCGCCGGCACTCCCGGACGGCTGCCCACTCCCGGCGGGCGCGGCGCTGGCAACGGTCGAGGCCGCGGCGGCCGGGTCGGCCTTCTTGTCGTCGGCCTTCTTGTCATCACCCCCGCAGGCGGCGGTCAGCAGCAGGGTGGCACCGGCGACAACGGACGCGATCAGCAGACGCTTCATGGGGATTCGTTTCCTTATATATGTGGTGGGGCGCGGAAGGTGTTCAGGGGGTTGTTTTCCTTGCGACGCCCATGAACCTACGCACCCCACCCGGCCGTTGAATCCCGGATGTATGCCACCCGACAACCATCGTGTCCCACCTCACTGTGTCTCCGCCCCACCGCTTCGCGGCGGGTCCCGGCGGGGATTCTCACCCGCACCCCAATGCGCCGCTCCGCGGC